>NZ_JBHUYJ010000044.1:0-61976 GCF_042668715.1 Streptomyces sp. NPDC057271 | reverse complement strand
AGGACCTACCAAAGCGACGGAGAAAGATTGGGGGGGGGGGGAAAGGGGGGAAGAAGGGCCCTTGCCGGCGACTCGGTTCAGGGGCAAGGGCCCGTTCGCGTGCGCCACCCGAACCGGCGGGGCCTAGCGATGGTTGCCGGGAATGTGTGCGGTGAGCGCCATCGCGGTGGTCGCCCGCGGGTATGTCAGCTGCGCCACGCGCGCGTAGAGGCAGTCCAGGATCAGCAGCACCGAATGCCGGGTCGGGGAGAGCGCCACCACGGCGTCCGCGGGCGTGAGCAGTGCCGCCGAGGTCTCCGCGGCGTGCACTTCCGTCCAGCCGCGGGCGTCGCAGCCGATGCTGAAGAGCAGTGCCTCGGTCTCCACGGCCACGACGCCGGAGGCGCCGACGCCGTAGACGTCGATGCGGTGGGCGTCGGCGAGGATCTGCGCGGCCCGGTCCAGCGTGGCGAGGTCCAGGCGCTCGGCCGTGCGGCGCAGCGCCCCAGATCGGCCTGGGCGACGGCGGCGACGGCCCGCTGCTGCCCCGACTCGCCGAACGGGTGGGCGCGTTGGGTCTGGTCCCGTCCCCGGTGCCGGACGGTCTGGCCGGCGCCGTGGCCCTGGCCCGGCTCCGGTGGCCGGCGGCGGTCCGAAAGCGGCTCAGGCGGTGCTGTCCGGGGCCGACTCGGGCTTCGTGTGGAGGATGGCGCGGGCCTGTTCCGCGGCGCGGGCGGTGCTTTCGGAGACGTAGTCGAGGAACCGGGCGATGTTCTCGAGGCGGATGCCGACAGGGGTGCCGGGGCCGAGGACGCCGACGCCCTGCCGTGCGATGTCGCTTATGTGGGCGGTGGAGCGGGCGCTGGCCATCATCGACTGGTACCAGACGTCGTCGTCCACGACATAGCGCTCCCGGCGGCGTTCGTCGCGTTCCCGGCGGATCATGCCCTGGCCTTCGAGAAACGTGACGGCCTTGGAGACGGACGCCGGGCTGACCTGGAGCCGTCCGGCGAGTTCGGACGCGGTGAGGCTGCCCGAGTCGGCGAGGCAGAGGGAGGCCATCACGCGGGACATCATCTTGGGCATGCCCGACTGCATCATGACGGTGGTGAACACCTCCTCGTACTCGCGTACGGCTTCGGTGTCGCGGCCATGGGCCTGCGGGGGCGCCTCCGGCGGTGTGGTCCGCCTGCGGCGGTGGGCACGGCGCTCGGTAGCACGGTGGGCCAGGTCGGCGCGGTAGGCGGTGGGGCCGCCGTTGCGCATCACTTCACGTGTGATCGTCGAGGTCGGGCGTTCGAGACGCCTCCCGATCTCGGCGTAGGCGAGGCCGTCGGCCAGTCCCAGCGCGATCTGCTGTCGTTCGGGCTGGGTGAGCCTGCCTCCGGGCATCGCGGTCTCCTTCGTGATCCGTAGAGATCGCAAGCATAGCGTTCATCGTACTTCATTGCAACGAATTGGGTGGCGGTTGTTGCGTTGCGTTCAGAACTGTTGCAACGATTTCCCTTCATTCACCTGCAATGATGCAGTTCATGCGCAACGAATGTGTTGCCGAAATTCTGAACGCAACGTAGCTTTCCACTATCAGAAACGACGGGCCGACAGGATGCCCGCCACTGAACGAGGAGAGCACCATGCAGAAGTTCGCCACCGCCGCCGCCGTCTCCGCCGTCCTGGACGTCCCCGCCGGACGCGTCCGGCTCATCGCCGCCGACCGGGCCGACATCACCGTCGAGGTCCTGCCCGCGAACGCCGCGAAGAGCCGTGACGTGCAGGCGGCGGAGCAGACCACGGTCGACTTCGCCGACGGCGTCCTGCGGGTCCAGGCCCCGGAGGCGAAGAACCAGATCCTCGGCGGCTCCGGATACGTCGAGGTGACGGTCCAGCTGCCCGTCGGCTCCCACGTCGAGGCGAAGAGCGCCGACGCCGAACTCCGCGGCGTGGGGCGGCTGGGCCAGGTCGTCTTCACGGCCGCGCAGGGCACGGTCAAGCTCGACGAGGCGGCGACCGTCCGGCTGGCCGTCCAGGCGGGCGACGTCTCGGTCGGCCGTCTCGGCGGCGACGCGGAGATCCGCACCCTGAAGGGCGACCTGCGGGTCACCGAGGCCGTGCGCGGCGCGGTCGTCCTGCGCACCGAGGCGGGCGACGTGTCGGTCGGTGCCGCCCGCGGCGTCTCCGCCTCCCTGGACGCCGGGACCGCCTACGGCCGGATCCACAACGCGCTCAAGAACACCGACGGCGCCCCCGGGCTGGCCATCCACGCCACCACCGCCTACGGCGACATCACCGCCCGCAGCCTCTGACGCCCGCCACCGACGAATGCGAGGGGTGCACCACCATGTCCCTCACCCTTGCCGAACAGATCGCCCGGAACCGCGGAAGGCCGTCCGGCGAGGTGTTCGGCGAGGTGTTCGGCGCGCCGGCCGGGCCGGCAGGTCGGCCGGCTGGCCGACCTCGCCGACGCCGTCCTCGACAACGGCGCCCCCACCGGCGACGCCGCGCTCCCCCTCCCGGACGGCACCGCACTCTGCGGGGTCTCCACCCTCACCTCCTCCCTCCTCGTGCAGATGGTCGTCGCCGCGTCGGTCGACCTGCTCCTCGCCGAGGGCCACGAACCGCCGGTGTACGTCTCCGCCGACATCCCGGGCGGCCACGAGCGCAACGCGGTCCTGGAACCCCGGTACGCGGCCCGGCTGCATCGCGGCGGCCACTGAGCCGCCGCGCGCCTTCCGCCCCCGCGATCAATTAGGTTGGAGTCGCAGCGGGGCAACAGGCAGGAAGAGAAGAAGTAGGCGATGTCCGAGATGAACGCAGCAGGTCGCACGAGGCTCAACCAGCTTCCCGAATGGGCCGCCCTCGGCAAGCACCGCGAGCAGCTGGGGGCCACCCATCTGCGCGAGCTGTTCGCCGCCGAACCGGGTCGTGGCACCGCGTACACACTGCGCGTCGGCGACCTGTACCTGGACCACTCCAAGCACCTGGTCACCGACGAGACGCTGACGCTGCTGCGCGAGCTGGCCGCGGCCACCGGCGTGGCCGAACTGCGCGACGCCATGTTCCGCGGCGAGAAGATCAACACCACCGAGGGCCGCGCGGTCCTGCACACCGCGCTGCGCGCCCCGCGCGACGCCGTCGTCGAGGTCGACGGCGAGAACGTCGTCCCGGCCGTCCACGCCGTCCTCGACAAGATGGCCGCCTTCGCGGACAGGGTCCGCGCGGGCGAGTGGACCGGCCACACGGGCAGGCCGGTCAAGAACATCGTGAACATCGGCATCGGCGGCTCCGACCTCGGGCCCGCCATGGCATACGAGGCCCTCCGCGCCTACACCCAGCGGGATCTGACGTTCCGCTTCGTCTCCAACGTCGACGGCGCCGACCTCCACGAGGCCGTCCGCGACCTCGACCCGGCCGAGACGCTCTTCATCGTCGCCTCGAAGACCTTCACCACCATCGAGACGGTCACCAATGCCACCTCCGCCCGCAACTGGCTCCTCACCGAGCTGGGGGCCGGCCAGGAAGCCGTCGCCAAGCACTTCGTCGCCCTGTCGACCAACGCCGAGAAGGTGCAGGAGTTCGGCATCGACACGGCCAACATGTTCGAGTTCTGGGACTGGGTCGGCGGACGCTACTCCTACGACTCCGCCATCGGCCTCTCCCTGATGACCGCCATCGGCCCGGAGCGCTTCCGCGAGATGCTCGCCGGCTTCCACCTCGTCGACGAGCACTTCCGCACCGCCCCCGCCGAGGAGAACGCGCCGCTGCTCCTCGGCCTCCTCGGCGTCTGGTACGGCGGGTTCTTCGACGCCCAGTCGCACGCCGTCCTGCCGTACTCGCACTACCTGTCGAAGTTCACCGCCTACCTCCAGCAGCTCGACATGGAGTCCAACGGCAAGTCCGTCGACCGCGACGGCCGGCCCGTCGACTGGCAGACCGGACCGGTCGTCTGGGGCACGCCGGGCACCAACGGGCAGCACGCGTACTACCAGTTGATCCACCAGGGCACCAAGCTCATCCCGGCCGACTTCATCGGCTTCGCCGAGCCCGTCGCCGATCTCGCACCCGGTCTGGTGGCCCAGCACGACCTGCTGATGGCCAACTTCTTCGCCCAGACGCAGGCGCTGGCCTTCGGCAAGACGCCCGAGGAGGTACGGGCCGAGGGCGTCGCCGAGGAACTCGTCCCGCACAAGACCTTCCAGGGCAACCACCCCACCACCACGATCCTGGCCAGGGAACTCACCCCCTCCGTGCTCGGCCAGCTCGTCGCGCTGTACGAGCACAAGGTGTTCGTCCAGGGCGCGATCTGGAACATCGACTCGTTCGACCAGTGGGGTGTCGAGCTCGGCAAGGTCCTCGCCAAGAAGATCGAGCCGGTGCTCACCCGGGGCACGGGCGGTGAGGAACTCGACGGCTCGACCGCCGCGCTCGTCGACACGTACCGGACGCTCCGGTTCGGGTCCCCCCGGGCCCCCAGGGCGTAGGGGCACTGACCGAATGACGGGGGAGAACGCGGTGCGGCTGCGGCCGCCGAGCAACACGATCGACGAACGGGCCGTCGGCTGGTGGCGCACCCAGTGGCTGGTGACCACCGCCGTGCCGGTGGTGGTCCTCGGCGTCCTCGGAGCGTTCATCACGCCGGCCCGGTACTGGCTCTGGCTGCCCGCCGCCGTCCTGGCGGCCGCCGGCCTCGCCTGCACCGCGTTCTTCCCCGCCTGGTGGTTCCGGGTCCGCCGATGGGAGGTCACCGAGGACGCCGTCTACGTCCGTACGGGGGTGATCTGGCAGGAGTGGCGGATCGCGCCCATGTCCCGCATCCAGACCGTCGACACGGTCAGGGGACCGCTGGAGCAGTACTTCCGGCTCGCCACCGTCACCGTGACCACCGCCTCCTCCAAGGGCGCGATCCGCGTCCAGGGTCTCGACCACGAACTCGCCGCGGAACTCGCCGAGAAGCTGACCCGCATCACCCAGGCCACGCCCGGGGACGCCACATGAGCGAGGAGTGGCGGCGCCTGGACCGCCGTACGATCCTGGTCACCGCCGCCACCCTCGCGGGCGTCGCCGCGGGCGCCGCCCTGCCCACCTTCTTCGGTCTGACCAACACCATGCCCGCCTGGAAGGCCGCCGGCTGGACCCTCGCCGGGACGGTGCTCCTCGTCGGCGCCGGCTCGGCCGCCGACCACATCCGCTGGCGGCGCACCCGCTACCGCGTCGGAGCCGAGCAGAGCGAGATGGGGGTACCCCCGGCCGAAGGCTGGGGGAGGGTCGAACTCCACACCGGACTCCTCCTGGTCAAGCGCCGCTCGCTGGCCCGCGAGCGCATCCGCAGCGTCGACCTGACCGCCAACCCGCTGCAGCGCGTCCTCGGCCTGGTCAAGGTCCGCATCGGAACCGGAGAGCACAACGGCGGCGAGTCCACCCTCGAACTCGACCCGGTCGACCGGGCCGAGGGCGAACGGCTCCGTCGCGAGCTGCTCGACCGGACGCTCACCGGCACCGCGGACACCCGCCACGACGGTGCGCTCGCCGAACTCGACCCACGCTGGATCCGCTACGCCCCGGTCTCCTTCGTCGCCCTGGTGCTCGGCGGCGCGGCGGCGGGTGCCGTGATGCAGGTCAGTGAGTGGTTCGGGGCGCAGGACGAGGTCATCGACTGGATAGGCGACCGCTTCCGGGACACGTCCGTCCTCTCCATGACCCTCGTCCTCGTCGCCCTGGCCGTCCTCGTCGGGACCGCCGGTGCCCTCGGCCTCTGGGTCGAGATGTGGTGGAACTACCGCCTGGAGCGGGAGCCCGGCGGCACCCTGCGGGTCCGGCGCGGACTGTTCACCGCCCGCTCGATCTCCATCGAGGAGCGCCGGCTGCGCGGCGTCGAACTGGTCGAGCCGCTCGGTGTACGGATGTGCCGCGCCGCCCGCCTCGACGCCGTCGCCACCGGACTCGCCGAGGGCACCGAGCACGAGCACGCGGAGAACAAGACCCTGTTGCCCGCGGCGCCGCGCGCGGTCGCCGACCGGGTCGCCGCGCAGGTGCTGCGTGAGTCCGATCCTCCGACGAGCACACCGCTCACCGCCCATCCCCCCGCCGCCCGCACCCGTCGGCTGCGCTGGGCGCTGTGGAGCGCGTTCACCCCCGCCGCGGTCCTGGCGGTCCTCGGCGCACTCCTCGCACCCGTCCTGCTCCACGTGGCCGTCGGCTGCACCCTCGTCCTCGGCCCGCTCGCCGTGGTGTTCGCGCGCGATGCCTACCGCAACCTCGGGCACGGCGTCTCCGGCGACTACCTGCTGGCCCGCTCCGGCACGGTCCGCCGGACCACGGTCGCCCTCCAGCGCGGCGGCGTCATCGGCTGGACCGTCACGCAGTCGTACTTCCAGCGCCGCGCGGGCCTGCTGACGCTCACCGCGACCACCGCGGCGGGCACGGGCGCGTACGACATCCACGACGCCGGGCAGGCCGAGGGGCTGACCTTCGCCGCCGAGGCCGTTCCGGACCTGCTCGCGCCCTTCCTGGAACAGGTACGGGAAACGCCGGAGGCCCGGTCCACCGTGCGGTGAACCGGGCCCCCTTGAGCGTCCGTCAGGCCGAGGCCGGCGGATAGAGCGCGCGCGGCAGCTCCGAGGCGGCCGCCGCGTCGAGCAGCCAGAGCGTCCGCGAGCGACCGTAGGCGCCCGCTGCCGGGGCCTGGATCTCACCGGCTCCGGACAGCGACATCGCCGCGGCCTTCGCCTTGTCCTCGCCGGCCGCGAGCAGCCAGACCTCACGGGCGGCCCGGATCGCGGGCAGCGTCAGCGAGATCCGTGTCGGCGGAGGCTTGGGCGCGCCGTGCACGCCCACCACCGTGCGCTCGGTCTCGCGGACCGCCGGGAACTCCGGGAACAGCGAGGCCACGTGCGTGTCAGGGCCGACGCCCAGCATCAGCACATCGAAGCCCGGCACCGATCCGTGGTTCTCCGGACCGGCGGCCGCGGCGAGTTCGGCCGCGTAGGCCGCCGCCGCGGCGTCGACGTCACTGCCGTACGGCCCGTCCGACGCGGGCATCGCGTGCACCCGCGCCGGGTCCAGCGGGACGCGGTCGAGCAGCGCCTCACGGGCCTGGGTGACATTGCGCTCCGGGTCGCCCTCGGGCAGGAACCGCTCGTCGCCCCACCACAGATCGAGCCGCGACCAGTCGATCGCGTCCCGCGCGGGGGCCGAACCGAGCGCCGCGAGCAGCCCGTTGCCGTTGCGGCCGCCCGTGAGGACCACGGAGGCAGAGCCACGGGCGGACTGGGCGTCCACGATCCGCGTGATCAGCCGGGCCGCCGCGGCCTGGGCCATCAGCTCCTTGTCGCGGTGGACGACGAGCTGGGGAGTGCTCACTTGGCCGCCGCCTTCTTGGCCGGGGTCTTCTTGGCGGGCGCCTTGGCCGCCTGGTGAGCCGGATCGGCCGCGGTCGCCGCCGGATCCGCCGCAGCCGCTTCCGGATCGGCGGCGGCATCCGCCGGAGCCGTCGTCTTCGACTCCTCGTTCAGCCGGTCGAGCCCGTACCGCAGCGCCGAGGCGTAGGTGTCGTCCGGGTCGAGCCGTCGCAGCTCCTCCGCGATCAGCTCGGCCGTTTCGCGGCGCTTGAGCGCGACGCCACGGTCCGGCTGTCCCTCGATGGAGAGCGTCGCCAGCGAACCGTCCGGCCGGTCGAGGACTATCGGCCCGCAGGTGGACTCCATCCGTACGGAGGTGAGTCCCGGGCCCGCCGACGTGGACCGGCGTACCGGCACCTTCAGCCGGTCCGCCAGCCACATGGCGAGCAGCTCGACGCTCGGGTTGAACTCCTCGCCCTCCACCTCGGCCGAGGTGACCTCGCACACGACCTGGTCGAGCGCGGCGGCCAGCATCGAGCGCCACGGGGTGATCCGGGTCCAGGCCAGGTCCGTGTCGCCCGGGGTGTACGTGTCCGCGCGACCGGTCAGCTCGTGGATCGGCTGTTCGGAGGCGTACGTGTCGGTCACCCGGCGCTGGGCGAGCGCGCCCAGCGGGTCGTTCGCCGGGTCGGCCGGGGCGTTGACCGGCCACCAGACGACGACGGGTGCGTCCGGCAGGAGCAGGGGGAGGACCACCGACTGGGCGTGGTCGACGACCTCGCCGTACAGCCGGAGGACAACCGTTTCCCCCGTGCTGGCGTCGGCGCCGAGGCGGACCTCGGCGTCGAGCCGCGCCTTCGCCCGGTCCCGCGGCGAACGCGAGACCCGCTTGATGACCACCAGGGTCCGCGAAGGGTGTTCGCGGGACGCGTCGTTGGCAGCCTTGAGCGCGTCGTAGGCGTTCTCCTCGTCGGTGACGATGACGAGCGTGAGCACCATGCCGACGGCGGGCGTGCCGATGGCACGCCGTCCGAGCACCAGCGCCTTGTTGATCTTGCTGGACGTGGTGTCCGTCAGGTCGGTCTTCATGGCCGGCGCCAGCTCCGTCCGTCTCGTGCGAGCATCTCGTCCGCCTCGACCGGACCCCAGGTACCCGACGGGTACTGCGCGGGCTTGCCGTGCTTGTCCCAGTACTGCTCGATCGGGTCGAGGATCTTCCAGGACAGCTCGACCTCCTCGACCCGCGGGAAGAGGTTCGAGTCGCCGAGCAGCACATCGAGGATGAGCCGCTCGTACGCCTCGGGGCTGGACTCCGTGAAGGACTCGCCGTAGGCGAAGTCCATCGACACGTCCCGGACCTCCATCGAGGTGCCCGGAACCTTGGAGCCGAACCGCATGGTCACGCCCTCGTCCGGCTGGACCCGGATGACCAGGGCGTTCTGGCCCAGCTCCTCCGTCGCCGTCTTGTCGAACGGGGAGTGCGGCGCGCGCTGGAAGACCACCGCGATCTCGGTGACGCGGCGGCCGAGCCGCTTGCCGGTGCGGAGGTAGAAGGGGACGCCCGCCCAGCGGCGGTTGTCGATCTCCAGCTTGACGGCCGCGAAGGTGTCGGTCTTCGACTGGGGGTCGATCCCGTCCTCCTGCAGATAGCCGACGGCCTTCGCGCCGCCCTGCCATCCCGGCGCGTACTGGGCGCGCACGGTCGAGGCGCCCAGGTCCTTCGGCAGCTTCACCGCGCCGAGCACCTTGGTCTTCTCGGCCGCGAGCGCGTCCGCGTCGAAGGAGGCGGGCTCCTCCATCGCGGTCAGCGCGAGCAGCTGGAGGAGGTGGTTCTGGATGACGTCACGGGCGGCGCCGATGCCGTCGTAGTACCCGGCGCGGCCGCCGATGCCGATGTCCTCGGCCATGGTGATCTGCACGTGGTCGACGTACGACCGGTTCCAGATCGGCTCGAAGAGGGTGTTGGCGAAGCGGAGCGCCAGGATGTTCTGGACGGTCTCCTTGCCCAGGTAGTGGTCGATCCGGAAGACCGCGTCGGGCGGGAAGACCTCGTGGACGACCTCGTTGAGTTCCTTGGCGGAGGCCAGGTCGTGGCCGAAGGGCTTCTCGATGACCGCGCGGCGCCAGGAGTTGTTCTTCTGGTCTGCCAGGCCGTGCTTCTTCAGCTGCTGGACGACCAGTGGGAAGAACTTCGGCGGCACGGAGAGGTAGAAGGCGAAGTTGCCGCCCGTGCCCTGCGCCTTGTCCAGCTCCTCGATGGTGGTCTTCAGCTGGTCGAAGGCGTCGTCGTCGTCGAAGTCGCCCTGGACGAAGCGCATCCCCTGGATCAGCTGGTGCCACACCTCCTCGCGGAACGGGGTGCGGGCGTGCTGCTTGACGGCCTCGTAGACCTCCTGCGCGAAGTCCTCGTCCTGCCACTCGCGGCGGGCGAAGCCGACGAGCGAGAAGCCCGGCGGCAGCAGACCGCGGTTGGCCAGGTCGTAGACGGCAGGCATCAGCTTCTTACGGGACAAATCGCCCGTGACGCCGAAGATCACCAGACCCGACGGCCCCGCGATACGCGGGAGCCGTCGGTCTGCGGCGTCACGGAGCGGGTTGGCTCCGTGGACTGCGCTCAAAGTGCTTACGCCTCCGAAGGTGCGAGGCGCTGAAGCTCCGCCTCGGTCGACTTGAGCAGGTCGTTCCAGGACGCCTCGAACTTCTCGACGCCCTCGTCCTCGAGCAGCTGTACCACGTCGTCGTAGCTGATGCCGAGCTTCTCGACGGCGTCCAGCTCGGCGCGCGACTGCTCGTACGTGCCGCGCACGGTGTCGCCGGTGACCTCGCCGTGGTCGGCGGTGGCTTCCATGGTCGCCTCCGGCATGGTGTTGACCGTGCCGGGCGCGACCAGGTCCACCACGTACAGGGTGTCCTTGTACGCCGGGTCCTTGACGCCGGTCGAGGCCCACAGCGGACGCTGCTTGTTGGCCTGCGCCTTGTCCAGGGCGGCCCAGCGGTCGCCGGAGAACACCTCTTCGTACGCCTCGTAGGCCAGACGGGCGTTGGCGAGCGCCGCCTTGCCCTTGAGAGCCTTGGCCTCGTCGGTGCCGAGGGTGTCGAGCCGCTTGTCGATCTCCGAGTCCACACGGGAGACGAAGAAGGACGCCACCGAGTGGATCTTGGAGAGGTCGAGGCCGCGCTCGCGGGCCTTCTCCAGACCGGCCAGGTAGGCGTCCATGACCGCGCGGTAGCGCTCCAGCGAGAAGATCAGCGTCACGTTGACGCTGATGCCGAGGCCGATGACCTCGGTGATCGCCGGCAGACCCGCCTTGGTGGCCGGGATCTTGATGAGCGTGTTGGGACGGTCCACCAGCCAGGCCAGCTGCTTGGCCTCGGCGATGGTGGCCGCCGTGTTGTGCGCCAGACGGGGGTCGACCTCGATCGACACCCGGCCGTCCTGGCCGTCCGTGGAGTCGTAGACCGGGCGCAGGATGTCGGCGGCGTCCCTCACGTCAGCCGTCGTGATCATGCGGATGGCCTCGTCCACGGTCACCTTGCGGGCGGCGAGGTCGGCGAGCTGCTGGTCGTAGCCGTGGCCCTCCGAGATCGCCTTCTGGAAGATGGACGGGTTGGTGGTGACACCCACCACGTGCTGCTGGTCGATCAGCTCGGCCAGGTTTCCGGACGTGATCCGCTGACGCGAGAGGTCGTCCAGCCAGATCGCGACGCCTTCGTCGGAGAGGCGCTTGAGAGCGTCTGTCATGAGAGGTTCTCCAAAATTCGTGTCTAGTGGCGTCAGCGCGCCGCGGCGTCCAGCCCGTCAACCGATGCAAGCGAGTCCCGGGCGGCGGCGGCCAGGGCCTCCGGCGTGAAGCCGAACTCGCGGAAGAGGACCTTCGCGTCGGCGGAGGCACCGAAGTGCTCCAGCGAGACGATCCGGCCGGCGTCGCCGACGTACCTGTGCCAGGTGAGACCGACGCCGGCCTCGACGGCCACACGCGCCTTGACCGACGGCGGCAGGACGGAGTCCTTGTACGCCTGGTCCTGCTCCTCGAACCACTCGACGGACGGCATCGAGACCACGCGGGTCGGGATGCCGGCGGCCTGGAGCTGCTCCCGGGCCTCGACGGCCACGTGCACCTCGGAGCCGGTGCCGATCAGCACGACCTGCGCGTCGCCGCCTTCGGCCTCGAACAGGACGTAGCCGCCCTTGGCGGCGTCCTCGTTCCACTCGTACGTCGGCACACCCTGACGGGTCAGGGCCAGGCCGTGCGGGGCGCCCTTCCCGAACACGCGGGTGTGACGCCTGACGATCTCGCGCCAGGCGATGGAGGTCTCGTTGGCGTCCGCGGGACGGACGACGTTCAGACCGGGGATCGCGCGCAGCGAGGCCAGGTGCTCCACCGGCTGGTGCGTCGGGCCGTCCTCGCCGAGACCGATCGAGTCGTGGGTCCAGACGTACGTCACCGGCAGGTGCATCAGCGCGGAAAGCCGGACGGCGTTGCGCATGTAGTCGGAGAACACCAGGAAGGTGCCGCCGTAGACACGGGTGTTGCCGTGCAGCGCGATGCCGTTCATCTCCGCGGCCATGGAGTGCTCGCGGATGCCGAAGTGGATCGTGCGGCCGTACGGGTTCGCCTCGGGGAGCGGGTTGCCCTCGGGCAGGAACGACGAGGACTTGTCGATCGTCGTGTTGTTCGAGCCGGCCAGGTCGGCCGAGCCGCCCCACAGCTCGGGGATGACCGCGCCGAGCGACTGCAGGACCTTGCCGGACGCGGCGCGGGTGGCGATGCCCTTGCCCGCCTCGAACACCGGGAGTTTCGACTCCCAGCCCTCGGGCAGCTCGTTCGCCTGGATGCGGTCGAAGGTGGCCGCCCGCTCCGGGTTCGCGGTACGCCACTCGGCGAGGGACTTCTCCCACGCGGCGCGTGACTCACGGCCCCGGTCGCCGAGCGAGCGGGTGTGCCCGATGACCTCGTCGGAGACCTCGAAGGTCTGCTCCGGGTCGAAGCCGAGGACCCGCTTGGTGGCCGCGATCTCCTCGTCGCCGAGCGCCGAGCCGTGCGCGGCCTCGGTGTTCTGGGCGTTCGGGGCGGGCCAGGCGATGATCGAGCGCATGGCGATGAACGACGGGCGCTCGGTCTCGGCCTCGGCGGCCTTGATCGCCGCGTACAGGGCCGCCGGGTCCAGGTCGCCGTTGGCCTGCGGCTCGACGCGCTGGACGTGCCAGCCGTACGCCTCGTACCGCTTCATCGTGTCCTCGGACACGGCCGTCTCGGTGTCGCCCTCGATCGAGATGTGGTTGTCGTCCCACAGCAGGATCAGGTTGCCGAGCTTCTGGTGACCGGCCATCGAGGACGCCTCGGCGGAGATGCCCTCCTGCAGGCAGCCGTCACCGGCGATCGCGTAGATCCGGTGGTCGAACGGGGAGGTACCGGGGGCCGCCTCCGGGTCGAACAGACCGCGCTCGTAGCGGGCGGCCATCGCCATGCCCACGGCGTTGGCGACACCCTGGCCCAGCGGGCCGGTCGTCGTCTCGACGCCCGCGGTGTGACCGTACTCCGGGTGGCCCGGGGTCTTCGAACCCCAGGTGCGGAACGCCTTCAGGTCGTCCAGCTCGAGCCCGAAGCCCCCCAGGTACAACTGGGTGTAGAGGGTCAGGGACGAGTGACCGGCGGACAGCACGAACCGGTCGCGCCCCACCCACTCCGGATCGGCCGGGTCGTGGCGCATCACCTTCTGGAAGAGGGTGTACGCGGCGGGCGCGAGGCTCATGGCCGTACCGGGATGGCCGTTGCCGACCTTCTGTACGGCGTCCGCTGCCAGGATGCGGGCGGTGTCCACGGCCCGCTGGTCCAATTCGGTCCACTCGAGGTCTGTGGTGGTCGGCTTAGTGCTCACCCTGAGTCAGGGCTCCTCTCCACATGTACTGGAAGCCGGTGACTGAGGGTGTACCGGCGTTGTCGAGCCTACCCCCGTCATCGCGTCCATCTTTTCGAGTGCGGGCCCCGGAAAACAGAAGACACGGCAAGAGTGCGGGTCACTCTGTCACTTCGCCTCCCGAACGCTGTCCACCCCTTGGGACAAGGCCCCCCAACACGACCCCACCCCCGCGAAGATCGGCGTCTGGGCAGCGTCTACAGTGGCGTGGTACGCGCAAGTCTTCACCCCGTCTTCATCCGGGGAGCTTGCTGGGAATTCTCTGTCAGGGGTGTGCGTGACGGCCGTCGAGTCCCGACCCGCAGGGGTCGTCTTGACTCCCAGCCCGGGGGGCCATCGGCCGTTCGGGGCTCGCGTCAAGGCATTCGTGGCGCTGACCAAGCCGCGGATCATCGAGCTGCTGCTCATCACGACCGTGCCGGTGATGTTCCTCGCCGAGCAGGGTGTGCCGAACCTGTGGCTGGTACTCGCCACCTGCTTCGGCGGCTATCTGTCGGCGGGCGGCGCGAACGCGCTGAACATGTACATCGACCGCGACATCGACGCACTGATGGACCGGACCTCGCAGCGGCCGCTGGTCACCGGAGTCCTGACACCGCGCGAGGGCCTGGTCTTCGGCCTCACCCTCGCCGTGGTCTCCACGCTCTGGTTCGGCCTCCTCGTCAACTGGCTCTCCGCGGCGCTCTCGCTCGGCGCGCTCCTCTTCTACGTCGTGATCTACACGATGATCCTCAAGCGCCGCACGGCGCAGAACATCGTCTGGGGCGGCATCGCGGGCTGTCTGCCGGTGCTGATCGGCTGGTCGGCCGTCACCGACTCGATGTCCTGGGCCGCGGTCATCCTCTTCCTGGTCATCTTCTTCTGGACGCCGCCGCACTACTGGCCGCTGTCGATGAAGGTCAAGGACGACTACGCCCGCGCCGGCGTGCCCATGCTCCCGGTCCTCGCCTCCAACAAGGTCGTCGCCCGGCAGATCGTCGCGTACAGCTGGGTGATGGTCGCCGTCTCGCTGCTGCTGACGCCGCTCGGCTACACCGGCTGGTTCTACACGGCCGTCGCGCTGCTCACCGGCGGCTGGTGGCTCTGGGAGGCGCACGCGCTGCTGAACCGCGCGAAGAACGGCGCGACCGGCGCGAAGCTCAAGGAGATGCGCCTCTTCCACTGGTCGATCACCTATGTCTCGCTGCTCTTCGTGGCGGTCGCGGTCGACCCCTTCCTGAGGTAGTTCCGCAGCCCCTGACCGACGGCCGGCGCACGTGGGCAAGACCACGTGCACCGGCCGTCGCCAGTGGATCTACCCCTCGGTAGCATCTGTGGCATGGCAGAAACCAAGCAGGCGGAGAGCAAGCAGGCCGAGCGCAGGGCGGTCAAGCTCGCCAAGCAGATCCAGGCGTTCTCCAAGGAGCACGGCGGCGCCGAGGGGCAGATCGCCCACATCGGCCAGGCGGGCACGCGGATCGTCCTGGTCGGCGAGGACGGCGGCTGGGGCGACCTCGTGGCCCCGACGTACGCCGTGGCCGAGAAGGCGGCGGAGAAGGCCGGGCTGACCCTCCACGAGGAGTTCGACGGCGAGTTCGCCGCCAAGGTCGTCACGGGCCCGTACGAGTGGACCCGGATGGCCGGAATCCAGCTGGGCGGCCCGTCCAACGCGTAAGCGTTCGAGGCGCGAGGCAACAACCTCGGGTGGGGCTCACCCGTTAGGACGTGTGGAAGAACGTCCACGCAGGGAGCCCCCCGAATGATCGAGACCCCGAGCCTGGTGGACCAGTACTGCCACGGGGTGCTCCGTACGGAGCTCGGCCTCGGCACCTTCGAGGCCTACCTCGGCAGGACCGCCCGGCCGCCCGCGCCCGGCACCACCTTCTTCGACACCCAGACCGGTTTCGCGGTACGCCGCTGGTGCCCGCCGCTGCTCGGTCTGGAACCCCACTGCCCGCCGGCCCGCTATCTCGCCCGCCGCCGGGAACTGGGCGTACTGGAGTCCGGGCGGCGGCTGCTCAGCGCCTCCGGCATCTCCACGTATCTCGTGGACACCGGAGTGCCCGGTGATCTGACCGGCCCCGCCGAGATGGCCTCCGCCGGAGGCGCCGCCGCGCACGAGATCATCCGGCTCGAACCGCTCGCCGAGCAGGTCGCCGACACCTCCGGCTCTGTCGAGGCGCTGCTCGCCAACCTCTCCGAGGCCGTCCACGGCGCCGCCACGACCGCCGTCGCGTTCACCTCCGTCGCGGGGGTGAGCCGGGGCCTCGCCCAGGGGTCGGAGCCCCCGGGGCCCGGCGAGGTACGCGGGGCCGCCGGGCGCTGGCTCGCGCGGCGTCCGGCCGGCGGCCCGCTCACCGACCCGGTGCTGCTGCGCCATCTGCTCTGGGTCGCCGTCGCCTCCGGACGGCCGCTCCAGCTGCACGTGGGAGCCGAGGACCCGGCCGGGCTGGCCGACTTCGCCGCGTCCACCAGTGGCCTGGGTACGGACGTGGTCCTGCTGCACGGATACCCCTACCACCGGCAGACGGCCCAGCTGACGGGTGTCTACCCGCATGTGTACGCCGACCTCGGCTCCGTCCTCGGCAGGACCGGGGCCCGCGCGGCGGCCGTCCTCGCCGAACTCCTGGAGCTGGCACCCTTCGGCAAGCTGCTCTTCTCCAGCGGGGCCCACGCCCTGCCGGAGCTGCACGTCGTCGCGGCGAGCGTCTTCCGGGGCGCGCTGAGCCGTGTGCTCGGCGAGTGGGTCGGCGACGGAGCCTGGTCCCTCACCGACGCCCAGCGCGTGGCGACCATGATCGCCTCGGGCAACGCCCGCAGGATCTACGGGCTGGCCTGAGCGGTCCGGCAGGCGCGCCGGACCGGACCGCGGCCGAGGGGGGGCCGGACCGGACCGCCGGCCGAGGGCGCCGGACCGGACCGGCCGAGGGCGCCGCGGGGTTACGCCTTCGCCAGAGCCGCCTCGCCCTGGGCGGGGATCTCCGGGGCCGGCAGCGGGCGCTCGCGCAGGCTCAGGGCCAGGCGCAGGACGGCGATCCACATCAGAGCGGAGCCGAGCATATGGACGCCGACCAGGATCTCGGGGACCCCGGTGAAGTACTGGAGGTAGCCGATCCCGCCCTGGGCGAGCAGCACGAGCAGCAGGTCACGGGCGCGCGCCCGGATGTCGTCGGGAGCGTCGACCACCCGCAGCACCAGCCACATCGCCAGCGCCAGCGCACAGACCACCCAGGCGGCGATCGCGTGGGCGTGGGCGGCGGCGGTCCAGTCCCACGGCATGCGCGGAACGTCGCTGCTGTCACCCGCGTGCTTGCCCGAGCCCGTGACGCCCGTGCCGAGGACGATCAGGACGACGGCCGTGGCGACGATCGCCCAGGAGAGCTTGCGCACCGGGCCCGGCACCCGTCGTCGGGGCGGCGTGTCGCCCTCACCGGTGCGGTGCCACGTGATCACGGCGACGGTCAGCAGCCCGTTCGCGGCGATGAAGTGGCCGGCGACCGTCCACGGGTTGAGCCCCATCCACACCGTGATGCCGCCGATGACGGCGTTGCTCGCGACGATCCAGAACTGCGCCCAGCCGAGCCGGGTCAGCCCGCGGCGCCACGGCTTGGTGGAACGCGCGGCGATGATCGCCCAGCCGACGGCGGCGGACAGGACGTACGTGAGCATCCGGTTGCCGAACTCGATCGCACCGCGGTAGCCCTGCTCGGGCGTGGCGATGAGGCTGTCGTCCGTGCACTTGGGCCAGGTGTCGCAGCCGAGACCGGAGCCGGTCAGCCGGACCGCGCCTCCCGTGACGATGATGAGGACGCTCATCACGACGGCGGAGAGCGCGGCGCGCCGGAGCGTCCTCGGGGACGGGGTCCAGCGCTTGGCGATGAGGGCGAGGGGGGTCAGCACGGGCCCTATCGTAGGACGGGGCTTGTGCACGCTTTCACGAGGGGTGCGTTACGGGAGAAGTCACCCCGGAACGTCGCCCCTCCGCTACTCCCAGCGGAAGAACCTCGCCGCGGTGCCGAGCCCGAGGACCGCCCAGACGGCGAGCGTCAGCGCCTGTCCCCACGGCAGCGCGGCGCCGCCCTGGAGCACGTCCCGCAGTCCGTCCGAGAGCGCCGCGATCGGCAGCAGCTCCAGGACGGAGCGGGCCGCGTCGGGGAACCTGTCGAGCGGCACGATCACCCCGCCGCCCACCAGGAGCAGCAGGAAGACCAGGTTCGCGGCGGCCAGCGTCGCCTCGGCGCGCAGCGTGCCGGCCATCAGCAGGCCGAGGCCCGAGAAGGCGGCCGTGCCGAGGACGAGCAGCAGCACGACGGAGACGGGGTCGCCCTGCGGCGACCAGCCGAGCCCCAGCGCGATCGCGGTCAGGAGCGCGACCTGGAGGACCTCGGTGACCAGGACGGAGAGCGTCTTGGCGGTCATCAGCGCCCAGCGGGGGAGCGGGGAGGCGCCGAGCCGCTTGAGGACGCCGTAGCGCCGCTCGAAGCCGGTGGCGATGGCCTGGCCGGTGAAGGCCGTGGACATGACGGCGAGGGCGAGGACGCCCGGCGCGAGGAAGTCGACGGCCTTGTCGGCGCCCGTGTCGACGATGTCGACGGTCGAGAACAGCACGAGGAGCAGCGAGGGGATGATCACCGTCAGCAGCAGCTGCTCGCCGTTGCGCAGCAGCATCTTCGTCTCCAGGACGGTCTGCGCCGCGATCATCCGCCCGACGGGGGCGGCTCCGGGCTTCGGGGCATAGGTTCCCGTGCTCATGACCGCAGCTCCTTGCCCGTCAGCTCGATGCTGTGCTTTCCCGTGGGACAACCCCCGGACCCCCGGCGAATCCTGGTGTCGGCGCGCATCATGACCGCAGCTCCTTGCCCGTCAGCTCGATGAAGACGTCTTCGAGGGTGTGGCGCTCCACCGCGATGCCGTCCGGCATCACGCCGTGCTGGGCGCACCAGGTGGTGACGGTGGCGAGGAGCTGGGGGCCCACCTCGCCGGTGATCCGGTACGTCCCCGGCGTCGGCTCCGCGGCCTGGGTGCCGTCCGGCAGGGCCTTGAGCAGCGAGCCGAGGTCGAGCCCGGGGCGGCCGGTGAAGCGCAGGGTGTTCTCGGCGCCGCCGCGGCACAGCGCCTCGGGGCTGCCCTGGGCGGCGACCCGGCCGGCGTCGACGATGGCCACGTCGTCCGCCAGCTCCTCGGCCTCGTGCATGAAGTGGGTGGTGAGGACGACGGTGGCGCCGTCCGAGCGCAGCTCGCGGACGAGGTCCCAGGTGGCGCGGCGGGCCTGCGGGTCGAGTCCGGCGGTCGGCTCGTCGAGGAAGACCAGCTCCGGGCGGCCCACGACGGCCATCGCGAGCGCGAGCCGCTGCTGCTGGCCGCCGGAGAGCCGCCGGTACGTGGTCCGGCCGCAGGAGCCGAGGCCGAGGCGCTCGATCAGGGCGTCCACGTCCAGCGGGTGCGCGTGCAGCTTCGCCATGTGGCGGAGCATCTCGTCGGCCCGGGCGCCGGAGTAGACGCCACCCGACTGGAGCATCACGCCGATCCGGGGCCGGAGCAGCGCCGCGTCGGCGATCGGGTCGAGCCCGAGCACGCGGACGGTGCCCGCGTCGGCCTTCCGGTAGCCCTCGCAGGTCTCGATCGTGGTGGTCTTCCCGGCCCCGTTCGGGCCGAGGACGGCGGTGACGGTGCCCGCGCGGACGTCGAGGTCGAGGCCGTCGACGGCGGTCCTGGTCCCGTACCGCTTGACCAGGCCGCGGACCTGGACGACGGACTCGTTTCGCATGCCGGGAAGTCTAGAGAGCCTTCCGGGGTGGTTCCGGCGCGGGGCCCGGATCGGACTCGTATTCGTCCTACCTATGATCATTTCCGCAGGTCAGGTAAGCCTTACCTGAGTGATGCAGAGCACCGTGGCCCCGCCAGGACGTCGCTTGTCACTCTCCGAGGAATTACGCAACAATGGCGTTGTGAAAAACGTCGACGAGGCTCCCGTGGAGGAACTCGCGACCGGTGAGCGCTCCACGCGCAACCGCGTCGCGCGCTCCATCCTGGACCACGGCCCGTCGACGGTCGCCGACCTGGCGGCGCGCCTCGGACTCACCCAGGCGGCCGTCCGCCGGCATCTGGACTCGCTCGTCGCCGAGAACGTGGTCGAAGCCCGTGAGAAGCGGGTCTACGGGGCCCGTACGCGCGGCCGCCCCGCCAAGGTCTTCGCGCTGACCGACTGCGGCCGGGACGCCTTCGACCAGTCCTACGACTCCCTCGCCGTCGACGCCCTGCGCTGGATCGAGAAGAACGCCGGAGGTGAGGCCGCCGTCGCGGCCTTCGCCCGCGACCGGCTCGCGCACCAGGCGGAGGCGTACCGCGAGGCCGTCGAGTCGGCCGAACCCGACCAGCGCACCGAGGCGCTTGCCAAGGCGCTGAGCGCGGACGGGTACGCTGCCACTGCGCGGAACGCGCCGGTCGGCGAGCAGCTCTGCCAGCACCACTGCCCGGTCGCCCATGTCGCCGAGCAGTACCCCCAGCTGTGCGAGGCGGAGACGGAGATCTTCTCCCGCCTCCTGGGAACGCACGTCCAGCGTCTCGCCACCATCGCCCACGGCGACGGCGTCTGCACGACGTTCATCCCGCACAGCGCCCCACAGACCACCCCATCAGAAGCATCCGCAAGCACGGCCGGGAGGAACCCCGCATGACCACCGAGATCAGCCACCCCGAGCTCGAGGGCCTGGGTCGGTACGAGTACGGCTGGGCCGACTCCGACGCGGCCGGCTCCGCCGCCAAGCGCGGTCTGAACGAGGATGTCGTCCGCGACATCTCCGCCAAGAAGAACGAGCCCGAGTGGATGCTGAAGCTGCGGCTGAAGGGTCTGCGCCTCTTCGACAAGAAGCCCATGCCGAGCTGGGGCTCCGACCTGTCGGGCATCGACTTCGACAACATCAAGTACTTCGTGCGCTCCACCGAGAAGCAGGCCGCTTCCTGGGAGGAGCTGCCCGAGGACATCAAGAACACGTACGACAAGCTCGGCATCCCGGAGGCGGAGAAGCAGCGCCTCGTCGCTGGTGTCGCGGCCCAGTACGAGTCCGAGGTCGTCTACCACCAGATCCGTGAGGACCTGGAGGAGCAGGGCGTCATCTTCGTCGACACCGACACCGCGCTGAAGGAGCACGAGGAGCTCTTCCGCGAGTACTTCGGCACGGTCATCCCGGTCGGCGACAACAAGTTCGCCTCGCTGAACACGGCCGTGTGGTCCGGTGGATCGTTCATCTACGTGCCGAAGGGCGTGCACGTCGAGATCCCGCTGCAGGCCTACTTCCGTATCAACACGGAGAACATGGGCCAGTTCGAGCGGACGCTGATCATCGTCGACGAGGACGCCTACGTCCACTACGTCGAAGGCTGCACCGCCCCGATCTACTCCTCCGACTCGCTGCACTCCGCGGTCGTCGAGATCATCGTGAAGAAGGGCGGCCGCTGCCGCTACACGACGATCCAGAACTGGTCGAACAACGTCTACAACCTGGTCACCAAGCGTGCCGTGGCCTACGAGGGCGCGACCATGGAGTGGGTCGACGGCAACATCGGCTCCAAGGTCACCATGAAGTACCCGGCCGTCTACCTGATGGGCGAGCACGCCCGGGGCGAGACCCTCTCCATCGCCTTCGCGGGCGAGGGCCAGCACCAGGACGCCGGCGCCAAGATGGTCCACATGGCCCCGAACACCTCCTCCAACATCGTCTCCAAGTCGGTGGCGCGAGGCGGCGGCCGCACCTCCTACCGCGGTCTCATCGAGATCGGTGAGGGTGCCCCGGGCGCCAAGTCGAACGTGCTCTGCGACGCGCTGCTCGTCGACACCATCTCCCGCTCGGACACGTACCCGTACGTCGACGTCCGCGAGGACGACGTCTCCATGGGTCACGAGGCCACGGTCTCCAAGGTCTCCGAGGACCAGCTCTTCTACCTGATGAGCCGCGGCATGACCGAGTTCGAGGCGATGGCGATGATCGTGCGCGGCTTCGTCGAGCCGATCGCCAAGGAGCTCCCGATGGAGTACGCGCTCGAGCTGAACCGGCTGATCGAGCTGCAGATGGAAGGGTCCGTCGGCTGACGTACCGACGCCCCACCACCAGCTAGCGGCCCGCCCCACGCGGCGGGCCGAGGATCGAAACGTAGGAAGAGAGCAAGACGACAGCCATGGCTGAGGCTCAGAATTCCCCCAAGGACCTCCGTTCCACTGCGGTCCAGGGGGGACCCCCACCGGCGGGCTCCACCACTGCCGGCTCGATCGCGGTGGCCGCCGAGTCCACCGTCGCCACGCGCATGAGCGCGCCCCCGTCCTTCGACGTGGCGGACTTCCCGGTCCCGCACGGCCGCGAGGAGGAGTGGCGGTTCACCCCGCTGGAGCGCCTGCGCGGGCTGCACGACGGCACCGCCGTCGCGACCGGCGAGGGCGTCAAGGTCGAGATCGAGGCCCCCGAGGGCGTCACGGTCGAGACCGTCGGCCGTGACGACGAGCGGCTCGGCAAGGCCGGCACGCCCGTCGACCGCGTCGCCGCCCAGGCGTACTCCTCCTTCGAGAAGGCCTCGGTCGTCACCGTCGCCAAGGAGGCCGTCCTCGGCGAGCCGATCCGCATCACCGTGCACGGCGAGGGCGGGGTCGCCTTCGGCCACCAGGTCATCGAACTCGGCGCCTTCGCCGAGGCCGTCGTGGTCATCGACCACACCGGTGACGCGGTGCTCGCCGCCAACGTGGACTACCTCCTCGGCGACGGCGCCAAGCTCACCGTCGTCTCCGTCCAGGACTGGGACGAGAAGGCCGTCCACGTCGCCCAGCACAACGCGCTCGTGGGCCGCGACGCCTCCTTCAAGTCGGTCGTGGTGACCTTCGGCGGCGACGTCGTCCGCATCCACCCGCGCGTGCGGTACGCGGCCACCGGCGGCGAGGCCGAGCTGTTCGGCCTCTACTTCACCGACGCCGGCCAGCACCAGGAACACCGCCTCCTGGTCGACCACAACACGCCGCACTGCACGTCGAACGTGGCCTACAAGGGCGCGCTGCAGGGCCAGGACGCGCACGCCGTCTGGATCGGTGACGTCCTCATCCAGGCCGCCGCCGAGGGCACCGACACCTACGAGCTCAACCGGAACCTGGTCCTGACGGACGGTGCCCGCGTCGACTCCGTGCCGAACCTGGAGATCGAGACCGGCGAGATCGCCGGCGCCGGTCACGCCTCCGCCACCGGCCGGTTCGACGACGAGCAGCTCTTCTACCTGATGGCTCGCGGTATCCCGGAGGCCGAGGCCCGCCGCCTCGTCGTCCGCGGCTTCTTCGCCGAGCTGGTCCAGCAGATCGGTCTGCCGGACGTCGAGGAGCGTCTGATCGCCAAGATCGAGGCCGAGCTGGAGGCGTCCGTCTGATGGCCGACTTCGTCCGCGTCTGCGCGCTGAGCGAGCTGGAGGCCGACACCCCGAAGCGGGTCGAGGTCGACGGCACGCCGGTGTCCGTCGTGCACACCGAGGGCGAGGTGTTCGCGATCAACGACATCTGCTCGCACGCCAACGTCTCCCTCTCCGAGGGCGAGGTCGAGGACTGCTCCATCGAGTGCTGGCTGCACGGCTCCAGCTTCGACCTCCGCACCGGTAAGCCGTCCGGCCTTCCCGCGACGCGCCCCGTCCCCGTATACCCCGTAAAGATCGAAGGGGACGATGTGCTCGTCTCCGTCACCCAGGAGTCCTGAGTCACCCATGGCAACGCTTGAAATCCGCGACCTGCACGTCTCCGTCGAGGCCGAGAACGGCCCCCGGGAGATCCTCAAGGGCGTCGACCTGATCGTGAAGCAGGGCGAGACCCACGCCATCATGGGCCCCAACGGCTCCGGCAAGTCGACCCTGGCGTACTCCCTCGCGGGACACCCGAAGTACACGATCACCGGTGGCACCGTGACCCTGGACGGCGAGGACGTCCTGGAGATGTCGGTCGACGAGCGCGCCCGCGCCGGCGTCTTCCTGGCCATGCAGTACCCGGTCGAGGTCCCCGGCGTCTCGGTCTCCAACTTCCTGCGCACCTCCGCCACCGCCGTCCGCGGCGAGGCCCCCAAGCTGCGTACCTGGGTGAAGGAGGTCAAGGAGGCCATGGAGAAGCTCCAGATGGACCCGGCCTTCGCCGAGCGCAACGTCAACGAGGGCTTCTCCGGCGGTGAGAAGAAGCGTCACGAGATCCTTCAGCTGGAGCTCCTCAAGCCGAAGATCGCGATCCTCGACGAGACCGACTCCGGCCTCGACGTCGACGCGCTCCGCATCGTCTCCGAGGGCGTCAACCGCGTCCGTGAGACCGGCGAGGTCGGCACCCTGCTGATCACCCACTACACGCGCATCCTGCGCTACATCAAGCCCGACTTCGTGCACGTGTTCGCGAACGGCCGCATCGCCGAGTCCGGCGGCGCCGAACTCGCCGACCAGCTGGAGGCCGAGGGCTACGACAAGTACGTGAAGGGTGGCGCATCCGCGTGACATCTGCCCATCAGGGGCTCTCCGGCCTCCTCGACACCGAGGCGATCCGCAAGGACTTCCCGCTCCTGGATCGCGTGGTCCACGACGGCAAGAAGATCGTGTACCTGGACTCCGCGGCGACCTCGCAGAAGCCGCGCCAGGTGCTCGACGCGCTCAACACCTACTACGAGCGCCACAACGCCAATGTCCACCGCGGCGTCTACACGGTCGCCGAGGAGGCGACGGCGCTCTACGAGGGCGCCCGTGACAAGGTCGCGGCGTTCGTCAACGCGCCGAGCCGCGACGAGGTGATCTTCACCAAGAACGCCTCCGAGTCGCTCAACCTCGTGGCCAACATGCTGGGCTGGGCCGACGAGCCCTACCGCGTGGACCACGAGACCGAGATCGCCATCACCGAGATGGAGCACCACTCCAACATCGTGCCGTGGCAGCTGCTCTCGCAGCGCACCGGCGCGAAGCTGAAGTGGTTCGGCCTCACCGACGACGGCCGTCTCGACCTCTCGAACATCGAAGAGGTCATCACCGAGAAGACCAAGATCGTCTCGTTCACGCTGGTCTCGAACCTGCTGGGCACGATCAACCCGGTCGAGACGATCGTCCGGCGCGCGCAGGAGGTCGGTGCGCTGGTCTGCATCGACGCGTCGCAGGCGGCCCCGCACATGGTGCTCGACGTGCAGGCGCTGCAGGCCGACTTCGTGGCCTTCACCGGCCACAAGATGGTCGGCCCGACCGGCATCGGCGTGCTGTGGGGACGGCAGGAGCTCCTGGAGGACCTGCCTCCGTTCCTCGGCGGCGGCGAGATGATCGAGACCGTCTCGATGCACTCCTCGACGTACGCGCCGGCTCCGCACAAGTTCGAGGCGGGCACGCCCCCGATCGCCCAGGCCGTCGGCCTCGGTGCGGCCGTGGACTACCTCTCCGCGATCGGCATGGAGAACATCGCGCGCCACGAGCACGCGATCACCGAGTACGCCGTCCGCCGCCTCCAGGAGGTGCCGGACCTGCGGATCATCGGCCCCACCACGGCCGAGGACCGCGGCGCGGCGATCTCCTTCGTGCTCGGCGACATCCACCCGCACGACGTGGGCCAGGTCCTGGACGAGCAGGGCATCGCGGTCCGGGTCGGCCACCACTGCGCGCGGCCGGTCTGCCTGCGGTACGGAATTCCTGCGACCACGCGAGCGTCGTTCTATCTGTACTCCACCCCGGCCGAGGTCGACGCACTGGTCGAGGGGCTGGAGCACGTACGGAACTTCTTCGGCTAGGGGACCCTCGTGAAGCTGGATTCGATGTACCAGGACGTCATCCTGGACCACTACAAGCACCCGCACGGGCGCGGTCTTCGGGACGGCGACGCCGAGGTGCACCACGTCAACCCGACGTGCGGCGACGAGATCACGCTCCGGGTGAAGTACGACGGCTCGCGGATCGAGGACGTCAGCTACGAGGGTCAGGGCTGCTCGATCAGCCAGGCCTCGGCGTCGGTCCTGAACGAGCTGCTCGTCGGCAAGGAGCTGGAGGAGGCGCAGAAGATCCAGGGCACGTTCCTGGAGCTGATGCAGTCCAAGGGCCAGATCGAGCCGGACGACGCGATGGAGGAGATCCTGGAGGACGCGGTCGCGTTCGCGGGTGTCTCCAAGTACCCGGCCCGGGTGAAGTGCGCGCTGCTCAGCTGGATGGCGTGGAAGGACGCGACGGCCCAGGCTCTGGGCGACGCGGAGAGGAAGTCGGCATGACCGAGAACGCCGAGGCCACGATGAAGCCGGCCTCCGAAGAAGAGATCCGAGAGGCGCTGTACGACGTCGTCGACCCCGAGCTGGGCATCGACGTCGTCAACCTCGGCCTGATCTACGGCATCCACGTCGACGACTCCAACGTCGTCACGCTGGACATGACCCTGACGTCGGCGGCCTGTCCGCTGACCGATGTGATCGAGGACCAGGCGAAGGCCGCGACCGACGGCATCGCCAGCGAGCTGAAGATCAACTGGGTCTGGATGCCGCCGTGGGGTCCGGACAAGATCACGGACGACGGTCGCGAGCAGCTCCGCGCGCTCGGGTTCAACGTCTGACGTTCTCGGCGTCCGACCGTTTCGTACTGTCGAACGGCCATGCTCTTCAGGAAGACTGAGGGCATGGCCGTTCGCATGTACCACCTCGCCGTCGACTGTCACGACCTTCCGGGCCAGGCCCGCTTCTGGGCCGAGGTCCTCGACTGGAAGATCCTCTTCGAGGACGAGGGGGAGATCGTCATCGGCGCCGACGAGCACGCCTGGCCGGGGATGTGCTTCCTGCCGGTGCCCGAGTCCAAGACCGTCAAGAACCGGCTTCACATCGACCTCGCGCCCGACGACCGGGACGCGGAGGTCGAGCGGATCATCGGACTCGGCGCCCGCCGGATCGACGTCGGTCAGGACGAGGAGGCGACATGGGTCGTCCTCGCCGACCCCAACACTCCTGACTACCAGTTCTGAGCATACGCGCACGTCAGAGAACACATAAGCCCCGCACGGCAGTTGAGCCGCACGGGGCGTTTTGCTGTCTGGGGCTGGTCAGTGCCGAGGGGGCCGGCGCATCGCGGGCAGCTCGTTCCACTGCGCGTGCTGCGGGTACCGGTGGGCGTGTTCAGCGCACGCGTAGTGGGTGTACCAGGCTCCGCCGCTCTGGCTCTGCACTTCGCCGATGATCACGGGAACGTCGGTCCAGTGCCCGCAGACCGTGAATACGGACCGGGCGGGCTCGGGTGCCTCTCTGGTGACTGCCTCGCGGGTCATGCCGACACCCCCGCAGCGGCGAACGCGGACGCGGGGAACGGAGCACCCTCGTACGTGTACGGGTAGTCCACCCCTTCCGTAGCGAGTACGGCAGCGCGCCGACGTTCCCGGATCACGCACAGCTCTAGCGTCCGCTCGACTTCCCGCGCGAGCAGCCACGGGCCAACGCGGTGGCGCCACGGGGACGGAATCGAGCGGGCGAGGACGTGAGCGGGAATCGGTGTGGTCGGGCCGCAGATGACGCGGGGCGGGGTCGTCGGCTCGGGGGCGAGCACGGGGACGGCTCGGCGCTTTCCTCGTGCGGGCAGCAGCAGGGACAGCACCCACATAAGCGTGCGGGCGATAGAGTCGCGCATGGTCGTTTCAGCTCCTGTTAGCTGTTTCGGCAAGCCCCGATGGACCGGGCCTAATCGGTCCCTCGGGGCGCTTTCGTTTTCGACGGTAGCCAACTCCTCTACCCTCGTCTACCTACGTATAGAAACGGACCCCGCCGTGTCCGGTTGTCTACGCTTCCCCTATGAGCCCGAGCATTGACTACGAAGCCCCGACACCGCCGTATCAGCAGATCGCGGCGGAGATCATCCGGGACATCGAGTCGGGCACGCTCGCCGTGGACCGTCCGATCCCCTCGGAGTCGTCGTTGATCCAGCGTTGGGGCGTGGCGCGGGACACCGCCCGCCGCGCGGTGCGGCACCTGCGGGAACTCGGGTACGTCTACACCGTGCCGCAGCGGGGCACCTACGTACGCGACCGCAGCGAGGACGCGCAGTAGGCCGTCCGCGCACCCGTGGGGGGCGGGTGCACGGACAACGTAGGAACCGTTCAGACGGGCACCCCGGGGTCGAAGTATTCCAGCGTACGGAACAGACCGGCGAAGGTGCCGGGGCCGTGCCGGTCGTCCAGCCATCCCGAGAGGGCCCCAGTCGCTCCGCTGATCACCGAGCGCAGGACAAGGGTGTGTAGGTCTTCCTGCTCCCCGGGAGCGAACTCGTCCAGGAATGACGCGTACCGCCGGTTCACTCCGGCTTCGTAGCGCCAGAGCGCCCCGGTGTATCGGGTGATCTCGTCCGTGGGCGCGTCGGCCGAAGCGGCTCCCTCGTCCCCCGCCAGGGTTCCCGTCACGTCTCGGAACGCGAGCCTTCCCACCGCGTCCCCGGGTTCCTCGACTCCGACACGTGCCGCAGCCTCACGGGTGATGCGGCGAGCTTCCCTGTCGCACGCACCTTCCATGACGACACCGAGGTTTCGGGTGTGCGGCGCGTCCTTCGGATCAGCGGCGGAGTACGTACGTCCCGACGCACGACGGAAGTTGATCCCGTACTGCGTGCGAACCAATCGCCCGTCGATGTCCACGTACCGGCGGCGGGAACCGAAGTGCAGACAGTCGTGTGCGTAGGCACGCAACAGATCGAGTAGGGCCAGACTCGCCCGTTCGGGAACGTCCCTCCCCAACGGACCATGCATGGTGACCAGGGCGATCATCTGCAAGTGCCGGTATCCCTGGTCGGGGTGGTGGAAGCCCCCGAACGCGCCGGGGCGCGAGGACTCCGCCCCGACCAGCACCCGGTGTAGCGGGAGCATCTGCGAGAGTCCCAGCTCGGCGTACCGGTCCCAGGCCATGTAGAAGCCGGCGTGGAAGACCCCCGTGTCCAGACCCGCCGCCTGCCATCGGGCCAGACGTTCGGTGGCGGTGCGGAACACGTGATCGGGGTGGGCCGAGGTGAGGACGGCGGTGTCGGCCCGCAGGGAGGCCAGAGCCTCTGACGCCCGCGCGCCGACCACCGTTTCGTTCGGGGCCAGAGAGGCTACGACGGGGTGGTGCCCCTGATGAGCTGCCGGTGGGATTCCTGCATCCCCTCCGGCAGGGAGTCCGGTTCGAACCATTGCGCCTCCAAGATCTCGAAACCGTCGATGGTCAGCGTTCCTCCGGCGTGCAGTGCCTCGTAGGCGACTTCCACGCGGAGCTTGTAACCGCTCGTCACGCTCACCAGACGACCGGGCTTGACGATGAGTCCGGTCTCTTCCTTCACCTCCCGGACGATGGTCGCCGGGAACTCCTCGCCCTTGATCGCATAGCCCGTAGGCAGTCCCCACGGGCGTTCCGGCGGCCACATCCGGTGCTTGAGGAGCAGAACGCGCCCCTGGTCGTCGCGTACGACACCGGTGACACCCACCATGAACTTGGCGTGGGCGAACCAGAGGACGCGCCACTGCAACGGGCCCCGGATGAGCCGCCACAGCCGGGCCACAACACGCTTCATGAGCAAGCCTTTCGAGGGGAACAGGTCCGCAGGGTCGCCGGATACGGCACCAACCTGTCAGACCGCGAGCGGGTCACGTCCGCTCTACGAAACCGACGCGCGCCGCGTCACTTCGCGAGGACGGCGACGACCAGAGAGAGCAGCAGGAGAACAGTGGTCACCGTGACGGCCACGGCTTCCTTCACTCACGGGTCACCAGCGCCACGTACTCCAGCGTCACGGCGAAGACGGTGTGTCCGGTCGTGACCGTGTGCGCTTCACATCCACCCGACGACATGTCGGCCGGTGTCGGCTCCGACTCCCAAGCACACCCGCCGCCCAGGCAGCGAGCCGTCATGGTGACCTCGGACTCCGGCCCGGGATGCTTGGCCATGCGGTAGACCGGGACCGCGACAGCCGGCGCCGCAGTCACGGGGCACACTCCCTGATCATCAACTTCGGTTCCTCGTGAGGGTGATTGCGTATCTCGACGCGGTAGTCCGCAGCCGCCGACTCGTCGCGGACGCGGACGCTGTGCCGCTCTGCCTCCGCCGCGAGCGCACATGTCGTGCAGCCCGGGACAGGCACGGCGGGCGGTACCGACGTCATCGGAAGGGTGATCGGGGACTCGGCGTAGGTCCGCGTTCTGTCGGTCCTCACGCGGGCATCCCCGGGGTCCCGCTCCGGATGGCTCGGCGCATCCCGTTCTCCTCCGGGACCCGCGCCATGAGGGCGACCATCACGGGCGAGTCATCGGTGGTGCCGGTCGGCACGGCCTGGTCGTGCCTGGCGTCGTCGATCCGGTCTCCGTCGGGCACCTGCGGGCAGGGCGCACTCGTTACCGGGTCTGCCGGGGGGCCATTCAGCACGGCTCACCTCCTTTACGGGAACGGCTTGTTCCCGCCGTGCGCTGATCTCTTGCGTACGAAGAGCAAACCGCGAAGCACGCTTGAACCGGTACCGTTGCGGGGAGGGCAAACCATAAGACTCATAAGCGCCGGGGGTTGTCGTGCCCAGAGCTTCCGAACGACCGCGCAATGAAGGTCTCTGCACCCTCCTTGAACAGGCGGGATACTCGGAAACGAAGTTCGCCCATGCTGTGAACCGAGTTGCTGCCGAAGCGGGTCTGTCGGTGGACTACCGCCAACCTTCCGTTTCGCAGTGGAAGCAGGGCGGACAGCCGAAACCCCAGATCAGGCCCGTGATCATCGCCGTACTGGAACGGAAGCTAGGGCGCCCGGTCTCTTACGCGGAAGCGGGCTTGCAGCGGCCTGCCGGGGTAGCTGCCGATCCTGGGCGTGACACCGTGGATTCTCTTATCGACCTCGGGAAGGAAGATATGGACCCGTCCCGCCGCAAGCTGCTCACGACGACTCTGTACTCCGCCGCCCTCACCGTTCCGGCCTTCTCCGCGCTGATGACCACGGCGCACGCGGAGGACCAGGGACGGCTCACCAGGCCCACGGGCCGCATCGGTCAAGGTGAGGTCGAGACCGTTCGACGGATGACGGACAAGATCGCCGACATCCTCGATGATCTCGGCGGCGGGCACGCCCGTCCGATGGCATCGGCGTTCCTCGTCAACACCGTTGGCGGGTACCTGCGCGCGGCGGCTCCGGACGCCGTGCACCGTGACATGCTCTCCGCCGCGTCGGATCTGGTCTACCTCACCGGGTGGATGGCCATGTACGAGCGCGCCCATGGTCTGGGGCAGACCTACTACCTGCACGCTCTCGATCTCGCCCGGGAATCCGGCGACCAGCTCACGTACTGCCGGACCCTGCGCGGGATGAGCCTGCAAGCATCGCACCTGCGCTACGGCCGGCGAGCCCTGGAGTTCGCGGACTCTGCGGCCGAGGCAGCTCCGACCGGCGCGGCCGGTCCCCGTCTCGTGGCGTTCCTGCGGGGTCAGCAAGCCCACGCCTCCGCGATGGTCGGTGACCGGCGGACGGCCGTCGTCCGACTCCGGGAGGCGGAAACCGCGCTCTCGCGGGCGGACTCGCGGCGCGACGCCGTGGGCGGCTACGACCGCGCTGCGTTCCTGTTCCACGTCTCTCACGTCCACTACGAGGGGCGGGACCTGGAGAGTTCGATCAAGGCACTCAAGTCCTCCATCCGGGTCATGAACCCATCGGAACGTCAAGGCCGACTCCATGCGCACGCGGTGCTGGCACAGCGGCAGCACGAACACGGACACCTCGAAGAGTCGTGCCGTACGTGGGGGCGCTTCCTGGACGACTACGAAGTACTGTCCACCGCGCGCGGGGACGAGCATTTCGGCAAGCTTCGGGCACTCACGATGCCGCGCAATTCTTCCGTGGTTCGGGAACTCCACGAACGCGTGCGCGAAGTGGCCAAGCTCAAGGCCGCGTGACTTCCTGCACGCAAAAAGCCCCGCCATCCTCACGGCGGAGGACTGGCGGGGCAATTGGCGCTCCACAGAAAGGCTCTAATGAGCCATTCGGGCTTTCACTCTCCCTGCCGATCTTTTGGCGGGAGGGAGGGGAGTACCCCCCTGGTCGGCGTCACCAGCGGCGAGGCTTGACCCGCTCGGCTGCCCATCCGCCCGGTTGACGCTTCGCCGTCTCGCGGTTGTGGCACGTCGAGCACAGCGGACGCAGCCGAGAGAACGCGTCCGGATCGGACACGCCCCGAGCGACCAGCGAACGGCGCGACTCCGGGAAGTGGTCCGCAACCGTGGCCGTGCGACCGCACAGCAAGCACCAGGGATGCCGGTACAGGAACGCACGCCGTACGCACTGCCAACGGGTCGTATAGCCCCGCTCGGCAGACGTACCGCGCTGCCGTTCCGCTTCCCGCTCATGAGCCGCACAACGGCCACCACGGGCCGTCAGCTCGGGGCACCCGGGTACCGAGCAAGGGGGGTGGGGCCTACGCGGCATGGGGATACCTCCGGACAAGACGGGCATAGCAAAGCTCCGGCGGAGTTGCCGGGGCTTTGGGTACAAGATTTAGAGGGTGTCTCACGTGGTGCTTGGGTGGTGCGGCATGATGATGCACCGTGAGGGTTGATCTGTCGCGTCGGCTGGTTCCGGACGAACTGTGGGAGCTGACAGCTCCGTTGGTGCCGAGATTCACGTCCCGTCCGCAGGGCGGGGGTACTGCTCCGGTGGACGAGCGGGCGGTGTTCACGGCCGTGGTGTACGTGCTGACGAGCGGGTGCGCGTGGCGGTATCTGCCGGAGTCGTTCGGTGTCTCGCCGGCCACCGCGCACCGCCGGTTCACCGCGTGGACCGAGGCCGGGCTGTGGCGCAGGCTGCACCGGGCGGTGCTGGACGAGCTCGGCGCCAGGGGCGAGCTGGACTGGACGTCCGCGATCGTCGATGCCGCGTCGGTGCGGGCGAAAAGGGGGGCTCGCTGACCGGTCCGAATCCGGTCGATCGCGGCAAGAAGGGCAGCAAACTGCATGTGCTGTCCGAGGCCCAGGGCCTGCCGCTGGCCGTCGCGGTGTCCGGCGCGAACGTGCACGACAGCCAGGCGTTCAAGCCGTTGGTTCTCGGCATCCCCGCGGTCCGCTCCCGGCGCGGACCGCGTCGGAGGAAGCCGGTGAAGGTCCGCGCGGACAAGGCGTACTACTCCGCGGAGCACCTCCGCTGGCTCCGCAGCAGGAACCTCGTCGGGCGGATCGCCCGTCCCGGTATCGAGTCGGGCGAGCGGCTCGGCCGGCACCGCTGGAAGATCGAGCGGTCGATCTCCTGGCTCTTCGGCTACCGCCGCCTCACCGTCCGCTACGAACGAAAAGGCAGCCACTTCCTCGCCTTCTTCGGCCTCGCCGCAGCCCTGACCTGCTACAAGAGACTCGCGAAACTCACCACGTGAGACACCCTCTTATGGCTACTTGACACCAAGGGTCAGTTTTTTGATCTCTACCCACTCACCGCGAAATTCTTTCCCGGACCCGATGGCTACCACGGGGCGTACCCGGGTTACTCCTCGTTGCTTGGCGTCCCTCAGTGAGTCTTGGGGGAAATACCAAGTCAGCGAAGACAGCCCTTCGAGTCTGACAGGAACCGGCGATGATCCCGGAAGGGGTTGTGGAACTACGATCTTCCGCCCCGTGTCATCCTCTAGATACCACCGGGATACCTCACAAGCCCCACGCCCTCTGTTCGCTGCCTCAACGTTTACAGAGGGAAGCGGAATTCTGCTCCCCAACATGAGTCCCGGACTTGCATCGGGCTTAATTCGGGCGCCGGACCATCGCCAAATCGCGAATTGCCAAGCCAGTGTGACCACCGTAGCGGCAAGGCTAGCCGCACCTACCGCAGCCAACACAACAGCCGTCCAGGGAACATCCTGCGCTGATACGTTCACGGTCTTTCTCCTATCACTGGTCATTCGCAGTGATAGCACCGAGCATCGGACAAGGGTGACAGGACGGGCGGGGCGTCACACGGATGGTGACGTGTTCCCAAAATCCGTGCTCGTCTTGAGCTGGTGGCACCCCCGGCACAGCACTTGAACGTTTCCGTCCGTGTCGGTCCCTCCCATCGAGAGGGGCCGCACGTGGTCCACGTCCACGTCCGCCGTGGGGAAGGCATTCAGGCACCAGTCACACCACGCGGTCCCCTTCCGCTCGATGATCCGGCGGAGCCGTGCCGCAGCGTTGTTCCGGGCCGCTCGTCGTCGGCTCCGTGCTCGCCGTGTGCGGACACGGTGGGAGCTGCACCACCTTGCGCAGCCCCCACGCTCTCCGCACGCCCAGCCCTATGAGGGCGTCGTTCCCTGGGGCGGAATGGTCGGCGGCTGAATGGGTGTCCCGTCCGGCCGGCGAGGCGTGACGTCCACGAGTAGAACCCGACCGGGCCGCGCAGGGTCACGCATACGCTGAACGCCCCGGGGCATCACGGTGCCCTCTTCTTCGCCGTGGGGCGTGTCGGACCACACGGGGCGCCCCTCGGCGTCGCGCGGGAAGTACGGGTAATCCCCATTCGGTCCGGGGTCGAGTGCGTCAGTCGCCATAGTCAGTCCGTTCCCGAAATGTAGGTGTCGCGCTTGTCAGTGAGTTCCTGGTCGAACTCGGCACCGAGTTCGACAGCCTTTCGGTCAGCGTGCGACGCCATGTCTTCCAACAGCCTTGCGACATACCAGCGCTGTTCGGGAATGGTCTGCACCTCGCCCAAAGCCGTCTGCGCGCGCTGCGCCTCGGTCAGTACGTGCCCGCGCTTGTGGCGGGCTGCCCGGTATTCGACGTATGCCGCGAACCAGGGCTCTGCGGAGAGGGCCGCGAGGAACGTTTCCCGCGCGGTGTTACCGGAGTTGGTTACATCGTCGGCGCGCTCGCGCCACGTCTCGACAACCTCACGGTTGTACTCCTTGGCGCGTTCCGCACGCCGTGCCGATTCCGCCTCCTGCGCTGCCTGCAACTGTGCTTCGGCGTCCGCAAGCGGGGCGGATACCTTCTCTGCCTGCGCCCGCAGCTTCGCGACTCGCTCGGCTGCCTTCTGAATGTCGGTCGTCATAGTCAGTTACTCCCCTTCGTCACGTCGCGGCCGTGCTCGGCTGCAATCTTCTTGTCGTTCTCGTAGTAGCCAAGGCTCATCCGAATGGACGTGCCGAGCGTTTCGAACACTTCGGGGCGCGATTCTCGCAGTGTGGCGAGTGCTTCGATGCGCTCATCCCACTTAAATGCGTCGGCGCGCCTCTGCCCCTTATCGCGCTTCCCGTCCAGGAATGCGGCACCGTTGAGATATTCGCTCATAATCTTTCTCCATTGCGTCTCGGCATGAAAAAGCCCCTGCGTATGGCACGTCAGGGGGTTCGTGATGGCGGCTCTGAAATTGCGTTGCGGGTGTCTCTATGCTGAACCCCTTTTCGGGGTGCCGATCAGCGCACGCGCTTACGACCCCTTTCGGCGCCCCGGTCAAGGGCGGTTACTCATGGGCGGTGCGGTCCCCGCACGTTGCCTCACGACCACTGCGGCCACCCCCGAGAGGGTGCGTGCTGCACGGGCAACGCTGGAAGAGAGAGCGGGCACTCGGTCCGCCGGTATCCCCCTCGGGGTGGGTGCGCGGTAGTCCCGCTCTCTCTTGCCCCAGTAGTAGGGACCAAAGGTTTCCCGCGCCCTCGCCGCTTCGCACGGTGGACGGTCGGACTCGTTCTCTCTTGCCCCAGTAGTAGGAACCGAGGGTGGCCCGAGGATGTCGAGCGGTGTCGGGGTGACGACAGAGACCCCGGTTTCTCTTTCTCTTAGGTTTTTCTTGGCTATCTCAAAAAGTGTCGAAAGTCGTCACTCTCAACACCTTTTCGCCTCTCGCTGCCCTGCGGCCCCGCCCGAGGGCAAGTCGGCGAGGGCCCCTGTACGCCCGTGTGCGGGCAGCAGAGAGCCCCGGCGGGTGAACCCAGCCGGGGCCAGTCTCGGGGCGGCTACGCGGCGACCGGTTCGCGGGCAGGCTCGACCAGGCGCACACTCGCACCCGGGGTGGGCTCGTCTCCGCGTGTCTCGGATTCCAGCGCCGTTGCGACTCCGCCGAGTTCTTCCACTGCGGGGTTCAGCTCACCACGCATGGTGAAGTCCACGCGCCGCGTGTCGAGCTTGCGCCACCCGCCCCGGACGCCGCGCCGCACGTCGAGCCGCACCCCCGCTTCTATGAGCATGGCTCGCCGGCCCGCCGTGTCCTTCTCGGCCCACTCGTCGGCGAACGTGCGGCCGGTCGGGGTGACGATGCGCTGCGGCTCGGTCTTCTCCCGGGACTCCAGCTCGGCTATGCGGTTGTCGAGTGCGTCCGCCCGTTCCTGCCACGCTCGCGCGGCGTGCTGCGACTTCTGACGTCCGTGCTGCCGCTGGTGCTCCTCGAACTCGGCCAACGTGGCGTGCAGCTCGGGGGCAGGGTCGTACCCGGGAATCTCGACTGTGTGTTTCGTCTGGACGGGCCCGACCAGACGCAGGAACTCGGCACTCACGTAGTCGTCAACCCACTGCGCACGGACGTTGGCGGGCAGCTCGCACACGTCGCCCCGCGCGTGGCTGTTGCACTTGTAGAACGGGTTCACGCTCGCGCCGTTCTTGGTGGGCTTGGACAGGTACATACGGCCCCCGCACGAGTCGCAGTGGATCACGCGCAACAAGAGTGCGTCGGTGTCGTGGCGATCTCCGTTCTCAATGCTGCGGGCGTCGAGCACGGCGCCGATCGCGTCGAACTCGGCCCGAGTCATGATCGGCTGTTCGGTCTGCATGATCGGGTTGCCCTCGGCGTCTCGCACGGGCTTGCCCTTGTGCATCTTCCAGCCGAGCAGCGATTCATTCCGCAGCATCCGCGTAATGACAGCGGGGGTCCACTTGAACACGTCACGCACGACGTGCGACCCCTTGGCCCCGCCGGTCTTCCCGCCCTTTTCGCGCTTCATCTTCACGGCCCAGTGATCGCGAGGACTCGGCACCTTGTCTTGGTTGAGCCCCGCAGCGATGGCGGAGATGGTCATGCCGTCGAACAGTTCGCGGACGATGCGCTCAATGACCTTGACCGCGTCGGGGTCCGGTACCAGCGTCCAACCGACCCCGCCATGCTCGGCGGGCATCGGGACGACCATGTAGCCGTACGGGGGGCGTCCGCCGCGCCACCGAAGCGGCATCTTGCGAATGGCAGCCATGGCGCCGGTAACCCGGTCCTTGATGCTCTGCGACTCCACCTGAGCGGCAAAGGCAAGCATGAGCATCATGAGTTCGCTCATGGGGTCCATGGGGTTCCGGAAGTCCAGAACCATCGGGCCCCCGCCGATGCCCTCGGCGAACAGCAACACCTTTCGGTGCTTCCTCGCCCACTCGGCAAGGTTCTGCATGTCGCTCATGGACCGGATGGCACGGTCAAAGCGCCACCACACCAACACGTCGAAGTCGTCCGGGCGGGCAAGCCACCCGCCGAGCGCGGGACGGTCGAACGGGGACACCTTGGACGCGGACACGTCCAGGTCCACCGCTTCGCGGAGCTGGTCACCCTCGCCGAAGCTGATGTTGTGCGCGGCTGCCGCTACGTCGTCGGCCTCGCGCTGCCGCTCGGGGCTGGTGGTCTCATCGGTGAGCACGGACAGACGGACACACCGCACACCCCGAAGGGTCTCGGTGTAGACCGTCCCCGCGAGGGGGTTCTGGGATGTGTGGGTGGTCTCCATACCCTTCTGGGGGTGCGGAGCTTGCCTGTGTGTCGTGTTCTCCATGGCCCCTGTAGGGAGACCCCGAGGGGAACGAGTTCTGCGTGCTGAGGCCGAAGCGCTCGCTCACGGACTGAACGGGGGCGTCCCGGCGGCCTGCACGAGGGCGGGGGCCAGGTTCTCCTTGCGGATGCGCTGGTCGACGTAGACGAGTCCGGTGACCAGGGGCGGGAAGACCGAGCAGACGGCCTGCGCCAGCATGCCGCCGACGACCGCGATCACCAGGACCGGTACGAGCGCGATCATGACCTCGCCCGGGGTCTCGTAGCCGGACGCGGCCGTGAACGAGACCGGGAACGACAGCAGCGTGCTGAGGACCTGCTGGATCAGCCAGTTCGCCATCCCCGCCATGAGGCCCGCGACCAGCAGCGCACCGAAGATCCGCCACCATGAGCCGCGCACCAGTTCGCCGGAGCGGCGCATGGAGGCCGTCGTGCCCTGCCCCTCGAACACCGCCGCCGTCGGTGCCAGGCTCAGCTTCACCCAGATCCAGGTGGCCAGCGGCATGGCGGCCAGGGCGATGAGGAGGGCGATGAGGGCGAGGCCGGACGAGGCCATCGCCGAGTCCGGTTCGGTGCCCGCGCTCGACGCTGCCGTGACGAGCGCGACCACGAAGCCGATCGTCGCCACCATGAAGAGGGCGGCGGGCACGAAGATGACCAGCATCGTCAGGAAGACCGTGCCGATCACCGCCGGCATCCGCGACCAGGAGCGGCGCCAGACCGCACCGAAGGTCGTCCGCCGGCCGAGCACCGCCTCCTGGAGGACGGCCGGGCAGGCCGCGTACACGACGGCGGTCGCGACCAGCATCCCGACCATGGCGATCAGCCAGACGAGGCCGAAGGCGACCAGCAGCGGGCGGCCGTCGTCCCAGCTCGGCTCCTGCCCGCTCGGCAGGTCGAAGACGCGTGGCACATGGTCCGCGACCGCCGCGTACGCGAGGCCGCCGGCCGCCGCGACCAGCAGAAGCGCCCCGCCGAAGGCGGCCGTGGCCACCCCGAGCAGCGGCTTCCAGTAGCGGCCGATGGTGGCGAAGGCGCCGGTCAGGATCTGGCTGAGACCCAGCGGCGCCAGGGGTATCACGCCGGGCTTCGGCGGAGGGGGCGGGGGAGCGTAGCCATAACCGTACGGCCCGGAGGGATACGTCATGCGGGACACGGTAGCGGCAGGCTTTGCGTACGACCGTACACAGCGTTCTGTACGATGGTACGCATGGGATACGGGCTGCTGGCGGGCGCCATCACGGCGGAGATCATCGCGACGGTCTCGATGAAGTACAGCGAGGGCTTCTCCAGGCTCTGGCCCTCCGTCGTCACGGGCGTCGGCTATCTGGTCGCCTTCGCCCTGCTCGCCCAGGCGCTCAAGACCCTCCAGGTCGGCACGGCCTACGCGATATGGTCCGGCGTGGGCACCGCCGCCGTCGCCGTCATCGGCATCCTCTTCATGAACGAGACGCTCAGCGTCGCCAAGGCCGCCGGGGTCCTCCTGATCATCGCCGGCGTCCTGGTGCTCAACATGGGGGGCGCGCACTGATGGCCCGCCCCCGCCGCCACGACCCCGAGCGGCGGCAGCGGATCGTCGACGCCGCGCTCCGCGTGGTCGGCGCCCGGGGCATCGGCGGGCTCAGTCACCGTACGGTCGCGGCCGAGGCGGACGTGCCGCTCGGCTCCACGACGTACCACTTCGCCTCCCTCGACGAACTCCTCGTCGCCGCGCTGCGCCAGGCCAACGAGGGCTTCGGCCGGCGGCTGCGCGAGAGCCCGGCGCTCGCCGACCCGGACACCGACCTCGCCGCCGCCCTCGCCGGGCTGATGGGGGAGTGGATCGGCGGCGCGCGGACGGGGGTGGAGCTGGAGTACGAGCTCTACCTCGCCGCGCTCCGCCGCCCCGCGCTGAGGCCGGTCGCCGCGGAGTGGACGGACGCCGTCACCCGGGCCCTGTCCCGGCGGACGGACTCCACGACGGCCCGCGCGCTGGTCGCGCTCATGGACGGCATCTGTCTCCAGGTCCTGCTGACGGACGGGACGTACGACAAGGAGTACGCCCGCGAGATGCTGGCGCGTCTCCTGCCGGGTGATCCGACGAGGGCCGCGGCGCGGGGGTTGGCGGATCCGCCGGGACGCTCGACCGACACCTGAGACCGGTTGGCCCGGGCGGGGCCCCGAACGTTAGGTTTTCCGCATGACCACTGCTCCTCGCACCACCGGCGCCGTCGCCGCCGGCCTCGCCACCATCGCCGGTGACGGCACCGTTCTCGACACCTGGTTCCCCGCCCCCGAGCTGACCGACGCGCCCGGGCCCGCCGGTACCGAGCGGCTCACCCCCGACGCCGCCGTCAACGCCCTCGGTGAGGGCGCCGCCAAGGCCCTCGGCGTGGACGCCCGCCGTGGCGTCGAGGTGGTCGCGGTCCGTACCGTCATCTCCTCGCTCGACGACAAGCCGCTCGACGCCCACGACGCGTACCTGCGTCTGCACCTGCTCAGCCACCGGCTGGTCAAGCCGCACGGCCAGAGCCTCGACGGCGTCTTCGGCCTGCTCGCCAACGTCGCCTGGACCTCGCTCGGCCCGGTCGCCGTCGACGACGTCGAGAAGGTCCGCCTCAACGCGCGCGCCGAGGGCCTGCACCTCCAGGTGACCTCGATCGACAAGTTCCCGCGGATGACCGACTACGTCGTCCCCGCCGGCGTCCGGATCGCCGACGCCGACCGCGTCCGCCTGGGCGCGCACCTCGCCGCCGGTACGACCGTCATGCACGAGGGCTTCGTCAACTTCAACGCCGGCACGCTGGGCACCTCGATGGTCGAGGGCCGTATCTCGGCCGGTGTCGTCGTCGGCGACGGCTCCGACATCGGCGGCGGCGCCTCCACCATGGGCACCCTCTCCGGCGGCGGCAACGTCATCATCTCCATCGGAGAGCGCTGCCTCATCGGCGCCGAGGCGGGCGTCGGCATCGCGCTCGGCGACGAGTGCGTCGTCGAGGCCGGGCTCTACGTCACCGCCGGTACGCGCGTCACGATGCCCGACGGCGAGATCGTCAAGGCCCGCGACCTGTCCGGCGGCGACAACATCCTCTTCCGCCGCAACTCGGTGACCGGCGCCGTCGAGGCCCGCCCGAACAACGCGGTGTGGGGCGGACTCAACGAGATCCTCCACAGCCACAACTGAGGCCGTGACCTGGTCGTGTGACACTGCGTTAACAGGATGAAGTGGTCACACGAGCAGACAAGGCGAGGAGTCGACATGAGGACGAGGCCCATCATCGTCGGGGCGCTGACCGTGGCGGCGGCGCTCCTGCCGGCCGCGGTCGCCTCCGCGGACGAGACGCACACACGGACGCACAACGGTCCGTACGTCTCGAACGGTCCGAGCCTCACCCTCCACACCGGTCAGATCGACGACCCGCTGGAGGACGTCCTCGAACACGCGGCGCTGTTCGGCACCACCTACGTGTTCGACTGAACCAGATCCTCGTACGCCGCCCGCAGCCCGTCGACCGTCTCCAGGTCGGCGGGCTGCAGCGGTTCCCGGACGAAGTCGCCCAGGAGCGCCTTGGCCGTCACCGTGCCGGGCAGGCCGGAGGCCATCATCAGCTCGGCGAGCGGGAGGGTGAGGGCGTTGAGCCGGGCGGCCTCGACTGTGTCGCCGGCGTCGAAGGAGTCGAGCACGGCCCGCATCTGACGGGGCACCACGTTGGCCACCGTGCTGACGTATCCGGCGCCGCCCACGGCGTACAGCGGGAGGTTGAGCTCCTCGCAGCCGGAGTAGTACGCGAGCGAGGTGCGGGCGATCACCTTGGTGGAGCCGAGCAGGTCGTAGGCGCAGTCCTTGACGGCGACGATCCTCGGGTGGCCGGCGAGCCGCAGCATCGTCTCCGGCTCGATCCGGGTGCCCGTGCGGCCGGGGATGTCGTACAGCATCACCGGCAGGCCGGTCGCGTCGGCGACCTTCAGGAAGTGCGCCTCGACGGCGGCCTGCGGCGGGCGGCTGTAGTACGGGGTGACGACCAGGAGCCCGTCCGCGCCCGCCTTCTCGGCCTCGCGCGCCAGCTCGACGGTGTGGCGGGTGTCCGAGGTGCCCACGCCCGCGACGACGGCCGGACCGGGGCCGACGGCCTCGCGGACCGCCTCGATCAGTGCCCTCTTCTCGGCGTCCGTGGTGGTCGGGGACTCGCCGGTGGTGCCGTTGAGGACGAGGCCGTCGCAGCCCTCGGAGATCAGATGGGCGGCGTGCTCGCGGGCGACGTCGAGATCCAGCCCGCCGGTTGCGGTGAACGGGGTGATCATCGCGCAGAGGGCCCGGCCGAAGGGGTGTTCAGTGCTCATCCGGGAAGTCTGCGGTCCTTGACGCTGAAGGTCCACTTAGTTCTTCTTCGGGTGAGGGGTAAGCTTCGCTGAAGGGTCTTCGCCGACGGCGGAGGCCATCTGCCGGGCCGAGCCCGGTCGGCTGTCGGGCTGATCCTGGTCCGGATGCCGGGCTGATCCCGCGTCGGAGCGTGAGCTTGAAGCCGTCGCGGCTTCGGGCGAAGCCCAGCGCTCCGCAGAACCGGTGAGCCTCCGACCGACGCTTGTCGCTGGTCAGCTGGACGAGTCCGCAGCCACGCCCCCGCGCCCGCTCCACCGCCTGTCGCATCAGTTCCCGCCCGAGTCCGCCGCCCCGCCGGTCGGCCCTGATCCGTACCGCCTCGATCAGGGCCCGCTCGGCGAGGACGGCGCGGGCGGCGGGGCGGAGGATCGTGTCCGAAGTGTCGCACGGGCGCGAGGCTTGACCTCAAGCAAGGTTGAGGTCGAACACTGGGGGCGCCGACGACAGGAGGCCGTCCCATGAACGCCGTTGCTCAGCCCGATGCCCGCCCGGACCTGCGCCGCCCCGGGGTGGGACTCGTCCTCGCCAGTACGTGGCGGGTCGGTACGCCCGCGCGGCAGGCGGCCGCCGTCGACGCCATCGCCAAGGTGTGGGAGAGCCGGGACTGGCCGGACGTCGGGCTGCTCTCGTACTCGGTGTACATCGGCACCGACGGGGACACCCTGCTCCACTACTCGCAGTGGACGAGCGAGGAGACGTACCAGGACTTCGTCCGCACCTTCCGCGACGACCGGAACGCCGAGATCGACGCGGCCGTGCCCGGCATCGAGCGCGTCGAGCTCCACCGGTACGCGCCTCCGTACCGGTCCACCGGGCCTGCCGATACCAGGATTCCCGGCTGTGTCGTCATCGTCGACGTGGAGTTCGACGCGCCGGACGCCGCCCGGCAGCGCGACTGGGTGGACGGGGTCTTCGAGGCGCTGGAGACCGACCCGGCACCCGCGCCCGGCGGGATCTCGGGCCACTTCCACCTCTCCACCGACGGGACCAGGATCCTCAACTACGCGGAGTGGGAGAGCGAGCAGGCCCACATCGAGGCGCTCGCCCGGCCCGGGGACGGGATCGGCTCGTCGACCCCGCAGTGGGCGAAGGTACGGACGTACGCGGGCGTGGTGGGCGGCGGTGTGCGGCGCTACGCGCCCGCGCTGAGTCTCGGCGCGGGCGCGTAGCGAGCGGCATCACGGGCGGAAGCGCAGGACCTGCGGGTCGTGGTCGCTGTTCTGGTCCGCGAACTCCGCGTTGATGTGGACGCTGTCGTACTCGAAGTGGCCGATCCCCGGGCTGGTCAGGATCTGGTCGAGAACCTGGCTGTTGCCCTGGAAGACGTACGAGTAGCGCTCGCTGCGCGGCAGGGACTTCACCGCCGGGTAGAGCACCCCGCCGTCCGTCAGCGCCTTCGTCGTCTCCGAGAACTCGAAGTCGTTGATGTCGCCGAGGACGACGACGTCGGCGTGCTTCCGGATCGAGAGCACGTCCTTCACGAAGGCGTTGACGGACTGCGCCTGGAGCAGGCGCTGGGCCTCGGAGGAGCGGACCGGCGGCTGGTGGTGCGAGGTCAGGGACTCGTCACCGCCCTTGGAGCCGAAGTGGTTGGCGACCACGAAGACCGTGCGGCCACGGAAGGTGAACTCGCCCGCCAGCGGCTTGCGGCTGTTCTCCCACGCCGCTTCGTTCGCCGGGTCGATCCGTCCGGGGGAGAAGGTCAGCTCCGGGCGGCCGTCCTCACCGCGCACCGCATCCGTCGCGGTGGTCGCGTCGCCGCCGGCGCGGTCGGTGAACGAGACGCGCTCCGGGTTGAAGAGGAAGGCCTGGCGGATGTTGCCGCCGGGCTGGCCGCCGTCCTTGTTGTTCTCCGGGTCGACCGAGCGCCACTCGTACGCCGGTCCGCCCGCCGCCACGATGGCGTCGGTGAACTTCTTCAGCGTCTGGTCGGCGGCGACCGTGCCGTCGTTCTTGGCGCCGCTGTTGTCCTGGATCTCCTCCAGGGCGAGGATGTCGGGCGAGGCCAGGTTCTTCACCACGGCCGCGGCCAGCGCGTCGAACTTCTCCTGCGGGTCGGACGGGTCGAGGTTCTCGACGTTGTACGTCGCGACCGCCAGCTCGTTCTTGTGCTGCTTGTCCGTGGTCTCGCGCTCCAGGCCGCGGTCGACGACCGTGCCCATGGTGCGGGCCGTGACCGTGTAGCCACCGTGCTGGTTGAAGTCCAGCGGGCCCTCGGTCGAACCGGCGAGCACGTCGCCGACGTTCGCCGTCGGGAAGGGCTGCTGGGCGAGCGGGGTCAGCGACTGGACCTTGAGGCGACCGGAGTTCTGCGAGGTGTAGGAGCCGTAGACGGTGCCACCGCGCCAGGTGCGGTTCTCCCACGGCTTCACCGTCACCCACAGCTCCGCGTACGCGTTGGAGGCGCCCACGACGCGCGAGGTCCCCACGCGGACGTTGGTGCCCTCCAGGGACTCGTAGTAGTCCAGGGCGAAGCGCCTCGGCTTCAGGGTGAGGCCGTTGATGGAGCCGGCCGCCGCCGCGTCGCCCTCGGGCGCGTACGCGTGGGGTACGGACCAGGCCGAGATCGTCACGGGGGCCGGGACCGGGTTGCCCTGCGAGACCACGGTGACCGTGGGCCTGGAGATCTGCGTCAGCGACTGGTTGCCGGAGTTCAGGCCCCCGGGGACGTACTCGCCGACCGTGCCGTTGACGCTGACGGCGTCGCCGACCGCGACGGTCGGCGACGAGCTCGTGAAGACGAACAGGCCTTCGCTGGTGGCCGGGTTGTCGTCGGGCTGCGGGTCCTGGATCCAGAATCCGCGCGAACCGTAGGTCCGCACACCGGTCACGATGCCCGTGACGCCGGTGACCTGGGTGCCGACGAGGGGTGAGACGCGGGTGGTGCCCTGGATGTCGTGGATACGGACATCGGCGGTGGTCTCCGTCGAGGTGTCCGCCGAGGCGGTGGAGCCGGCGAGGAGTCCGGCCGCGAGAGCGGCCGACACGACGGCGGCCACGGCCGCGGATCTCGGTATGGAGGAAGGCATCAGGGGGCTCCGGAGGCACTTGGATGAACGGTCGATGTATCTACGCGCGTCAATCTCTTGGCTGAGCGGTGGACTTGTCAAGAGTCGACGGGTGTACGAAGGCTGACGCCTCGGTGAACCGGCGGGCCGGACGGGAAATGCGTCTACGCTGAAGTCCGTTCGCCGACCGCACGACCGGCTCCCCCAGACTCGCAGGACCTTCGAGGAGAAGACCCCAGATGGCACCGGACCGCCCCACCCTGCCCCCCGTTCAGCTGCACTCGGACGCGGAGCTGGCGAGGGATGCCCTGGCCGCGCCCCTGCTGGCGCGGGCGGCCCGACTCGCCCGCTGGGCCGGGCCCGAGACCAGGGTCGGCGCTGGCGGCGAACTCCTCGACGAGCAACTGCCTGCCGCCGCAGAAGTGTTGGGGATCACATCGGACGAGGACGGCCCGGCGTACGCGAGCGAGGCATGGCGCCTCGCGGTCGACACCGGGCTCGTCGAGGTCGAGGACGGCGACGACGACACCCCGGGCGCGGTCACCCCGGGCGAGAACCTCGGCCTCCTCACCGGCGGCGCCCCGCTCGACGTCCTCGGCATCTGGCTCGACGGCCTGGACGTCGTCTTCGCCGACGCCACCGCGCCCGTCCTCGACGACCTGGCGGACGTCATCGGCGAGGACGGCGAGATCGACTTCGAGCTGCTCGACTGGAACCCGGAGGAAGAGGCCGAGTTCCTGGAGGGCGTGCTCGGCAACCTCTACCTGCTGACGGTCGGCGAGGGCGGACCGGGCGAGGGTCCGGTGCCGCTGCCGGCGCTCGCCGCGTCGATGATCGTCCCGGACGGCATGGGCGAGCCGACCGACGACGTCCTGGAGCAGGTCTCGGAGGCGATGATGCGCCTCGACGAGCAGTTCCGGCTGCTCGAACCGATCGGGCTCGTCGAGTACCAGCCCGTCGACGAGGCGCTGATGGTCGAGGAGGGCGAGGAGCCCACCGGGCGGATCGACGAGGTCGACGACGAGGACGTCACCCGGTACGGCATGGTCCGGCTGACGCCGCTCGGGCTCTACGGCGTACGGGCCCGGATGCTGGAGGCGGGCGTCGACGCCCCGGCCGTCGGCGAACTGGCCGACAAGGGGGCGGACGTGCTCCTCGACGGGCTCGCGGTCTACCCCGAGGCGGCGGCCCGCGCCGAGACCGTGGGCTGGCTTGCCGGGCGGGACGCCGTGAGCGCGGCGCGGGACCTGCTCGCCGCGGCGCGCGGCGCCGATCCCGGCTCGCCGCTGCGCCGGCTCCACTGCCAGCAGGCGCTCTCCCTCGTGGGCGCGGACGCCGAGCCCGCGGTACGGGAGGTCCTCGACGACGCCGAACTGGGCGGGCTCGCCCGGGTCTGGCTCGCGGAGCGGGGGGCCGCGGACGTGCCGGCGCCGTCGGAGTCGATGATCTTCTGGCTGGCGATCGACACGATCGCGGCGCAGCTTGACGCCCGGGGGGAGCTGGACGAGCTCCGTGAGCTGATCGAGGGGCTGACCGGCCGGCACGGCGGCTTCTTCGACGCGGCCTGGCGCGTGGAACACCCGGCGACGGCCGAGGTCCTGGAGGCCATGGGCCGACTCCACCCCGACAAGACCGCCGCCAAGGAAGCCCGCAAGGCGGCCTTCAAGGCGAGGTCCCGCGCGGGTTCGTGAGCGGCCTCCGACGGCGCGGGGTGGGGGGCGCGGCATTCGGGGGGGCAGGCGCGGGGCGCGGTGCCGGGCGCGGGCGCGCAGCGCGGGCCGTAGGGCGCGTGCGTCCGCCGACGGCGTGAGGTGTTGCGCGGTCGTCGAGCGGGCCGCCCGGCCCGGTACGGGCGCTCGCGGGGCCGCTCCGTGCGGCGCTCGGCGGCCGTCGCACGGCCCGGCGGACCGGGCCCGCGCGACGGGACGTCCGGCGGTCCGCCGAGGGCGGCGGCCGTCCGCGTGCCCCTCGCCGGGGTGCAGTTCATCGGGGGGCGTCTCCCCGTTCAACTGTCGTTCGTGCGTGGGCGGGACCGTGTGCCCGACATCGGGTGACGACAGGGAGACGAACACGCCATGCCCCTCAACCGCAGAGAGTTCGCCAAGCACTCCACCGCCGCCGGAGCCGGGCTCGTCCTGACCGGCTCGGTCGCCGCGCTCGCCACCGCACCCGAGGCGCTCGCCACCGCGGACGACCGGCTCGACGAACGCGCCGACGACCTCGCGGCCTCGGGCAACCGGCACCGGCTCGGCTACGGACCCCTCGTCGAGGACCCCGCCGGCATGCTCGCCCTCCCCGCAGGCTTCACGTACCGCGTCATCACCCACAGCGGTGTCACCAAGCTGGAGTCCGGCGAGTTCACTCCGCAGAAGCACGACGGCACCGCCACCTTCGCGGGCCCGCGCGGCACCACGCTCCTGGTCAACAACCACGAGCTCAAGGGCAAGCGCTCCGGCTGGAAGCATCCGGTCCCGCTCACCGAAGGCCTCGTCTACGACCCCGCCGCGTCCGGCGGCTGCACCGTCGTCGAGGTGCACCGCGACGGCACCGTCGCCGAGTGGGTCGGCATCGCGGGCACCTCCACCAACTGCGCCGGTGGCCGCACCTCCTGGGGCACCTGGCTCACCTGCGAGGAGAACTCCGACCGTGCCGGCGAGAACGGCATGACCAAGGACCACGGCTACGTCTTCGAGGTCGATCCTCGCGACCGCCGCGCCAACCGCGACCCCAAGCCCATCAAGGCGTTCGGCCGCTACGACCACGAGGCCGTAGTCATCGATCCCCAGCGCGGCCACGCCTACCTCACCGAGGACGCTTCCAAGCCCAACGGCCTCTTCTTCCGCTGGGTGCCGCCGAAGGGCTTCGAGCACGGCCGCGGCAAGCTCCGCACCCTCGCCGACGACGCCGGCGTCCTCCAGGCGCCCCGCTGCATCGACTCCGGCGGCCGCTTCGTCGACGACCTCTCCCGCGCCACCCGGATCGGCACGGTCTACGGCGTGGACTGGCTGGACGTCCCCGACCGCGACGGCCGCGAGGTCGAGGTCCGCGAGCAGTTCGGCCCCGACGAGGTCACCCGCGCCCGCAAGCTGGAGGGCATGTGGTGGGCCGACGGCGGCGCGTACATCGTCTCCTCGTACGCCCGTGACGAGAGCCCCGGCGCCGCGCACGACGGCCAGGTCTGGTTCTACGACCCCAAGCGCCGCACCCTGACCCTCCAGGTGCTTCTGGGTGTCAACGCGAACCCGGACGAGGACGGCGCCTACGACGGGCCGGACAACATCACCGTCTCCCCGTACGGCGGTCTCGTCATCGCCGAGGACGGCGAGGGCGTCCAGCACCTCTTCGGCGCCACCGAGCGCGGGCGTACCTACCCGATCGCCCGCAACGACCTGAACGACAGCGAGTTCGCCGGCGTCGTCTTCTCGCCCGACGGCGACACCCTCTACGCCAGCATCCAGGACCCGGGCATCATGGTCGCCATCACCGGCCCGTGGCGCCGCCAGCCGCGCCGCTGACCAGCGACGCCGCTACGACGGAACGACGGACGACGGAAGGGCCCGCCGGGTGACCGGCGGGCCCTTGTGCGTGTCCGGGGTCGTCAGAGCGCCTGGGCGGCGGGCTTCACCATGCCCCGGACGGTCCGCGACTTCACGAACTCGCCCATCGCCGTCATCTCCCACTCGCCGCTGAACTGCTTGATGAGCTTGGCCATCATCACGCCCGTCTGCGGCTCGGCCGTGGTCAGGTCGAAGCGGACCAGCTCCTCGCCCGTCGCCGCGTCGATCAGCCGGCAGTACGCCTTGGCGACCTCGGTGAACTTCTGGCCCGAGAACGAGTTGACCGTGAAGACCAGACCCGTGGCGTCGGCGGGGAGGCGGCCGAGGTCGACGACGATGACCTCGTCGTCGCCCGCTCCCTCACCGGTCAGGTTGTCGCCGGAGTGCTTGATCGCCCCGCTCAGGATGGAGAGCTTGCCGAAGTAGCAGCTGTCCAGGTGGTTGCGCTGGGGGCCGTACGCGATGACCGAGGCGTCGAGGTCGATGTCCTTGCCGCGGTACGCGGGCTCCCAGCCCAGGCCCATCTTGACCTGGGAGAGCAGCGGACGGCCGCCCTTGACCAGCGACACGGTCTGGTTCTTCTGGAGGTTGACCCGGCCCTTGTCCAGGTTGATCTTGCCGGTGGAGACGGGGGCCGCCGGAGCGGCCGGGGGAGCGGCCGGCGGGGGAGGCGTGGGAGCGGTGATCCGCGGGTCCGCGGGCGCGGGCGGCGCGACCGGCGCCGCGGGTGCCGGGACGGCGGCGGGCGCGGCCGCCGCGGGCTCCTCGTCGACGGAGACGCCGAAGTCGGTGGCGATGCCCGCCAGCCCGTCGGCGTACCCCTGGCCCACCGCACGGGCCTTCCAGGCTCCGTTGCGCAGGTAGATCTCCACGACCACCAGGGCCGTCTCCGTGCCGAGCTGCGGCGGGGTGAAGGTGGCGAGGACGCTGCCGTCGTCCGCGTTGCGGATCGTCGCCGTGGGCTCCACGCCCTGGAAGGTCTGGCCCGCGGCGTCGGGGCTCGCGGTGACGACGATCTTCTCGATGCCGGGCGGCACGGCGCCGGTGTCCACGACGATCGCGTCCGGAGCCGAGCCGCCGCCGGAGCGGTAGGTCACACCGGGGCCGGTCGGCTGGTTGTAGAAGATGAAGTCGTCGTCCGAGCGGACTTTGCCGTTGGCGCTGAGCAGGAGGCCCGAGACGTCGAGCCGTACCGGAGCGGCGACGTCCACCGCCACGCGCGCGGCGGTGAGCGGGATGTTCGAGCCGGGGGTCATAGCGGTCATGCCAGGGCTAACGAGCGAGGCAGCTTTGCCGTTCCCTTACCTTCCCTACCTTCGGCCACTCCGGTTACGCGGGTGGTTCCTGGCCATGCGCTCGTTGCCGAACCTGTACGCGCCCGTCCAGCGCGCCATGACGAGCTGCGCGTCCCCCGAACCCACCTCCGCCAGGAACTTCTCCGCGCGGCCGCCGCGCAGGGTGCCGGCGGCGCGCCCGCGGTGGGTGATGAGGACCGTGCCGTCCGCGCGCTGTTCGTAGCTGAATCCCTGAGGCTGTGGCATGACGGGCATCCTGCCCGTCCCGGGCAGGTCCGTCATATGAATATTCGAGCGGATCGTATTCTTCCGTTCGTGGGTGGGAGGTCTTTTCGTACGCAGGACGTGGACCAGGCGCGGCAGGAGATCGACGCGCGGTACTACGCCAACTTCATGGACGTCATCGAGCGGCGCGAGCGGCCCTTCGCCGCCCGGTTCGACACCGTCGCCCTCGGGCCGCTGGTCATCGGGGACCTGTCCTGCGGGGCGGACGTCCGCATGCGTTTCGGGGAGCTCGGGGCCTTCCACGTCAACGCCCCGCTCGGCGGGACGATGGAGCTGCGCCAGGGCGGCGCAGCACCGGTGGTCGCGACGGCGGCCGAAGCGGTGCTGCTCGACCCGTGCGGGGACACTGTCCTGGAGCGCTGGAGCGGGGACTGTCGCACCCTCTCCGTCAAGATCGACGCGGCCGCGCTGCACGAGCGTCTCGAAGGGCTGCTCGGGCGCCCGCCGCGCGGGCGCCTCGCCTTCGCGCCACGCTTCGACACCACCCGCGGCCCCGGGCTGAGCTGGGTGCGCCTCGCCCGTCAGGTGGCCCGCGAGGCGCTCGCCGGGGACAGCCTGGCCCATCACGCGCTGGTCGCCGTGCCGCTCCAGGAGGCGCTGCTCAACGGGCTGCTGCTCGCGGCCGAGCACCCGTGGCGCGACGAGCTGGCCCATCCGGGCGAACCGCTGCGGCCCGCGCCCGTCAAACGGGCGATGGACGCCGTGCGGGCCCGCCCCGAGCACCCCTTCACCACGACCGAACTCGCCGGTCTCGCCCGGGTGGGCGTGCGCCGGCTCCAGGAGTCGTTCCGGCAGTACGTGGGTATGTCGCCGATGGCGTACGTCCGTCAGGTCCGGCTCGAACGGGTCCATGAGGAACTGCGGGGCGCGGAGCCAGGGGAGCTGAGCGTGAGCGACGTGGCCTGGCGCTGGGGTTTCGCGCACCACGGCCGGTTCGCGGCGCAGTACCGGACCCGGTTCGGGGAGACGCCCTCGCAGACGCTGCGAGGTGCCGGCGGCCGCTGAGGCGCCGGCGGGACGGCTCGTGGTCGGCCGCGCCCGTCGGAGCTCCGGCGGTCGACGGACGGTCCGCGCCTGCTGAAGCGCCCGCGTCCGCCCGACAGCGGGCCTTCGCCGGATCCGCCGCGTTTCGCGGACAGTCGCCGCGCTCAGCGGATCGCGGCCGCATATGCGGCCGCCGTAACGTTCCCTCTGTCGCGTGTGCCAAGCATGCTGTGACCCGGGTCCGGCCGGCGCCCCCGCAAAAGTCCGGCCGGGCCCGTGCAGGACCGTCCCCGCCCGCAGTCAGTGCGGCCAGCGCGGGGCTTCGGTGCAGAAGTGGCCGCCCACGTGCGCGTGGGCCGGGTCGTCCTCCTTCGGCAGCCCCTGCTCGGCGATGATCCGTTCCGCGTACGGCTCCGAGTCGTCCCGCGGCTCGTAGCCGAGTGCCCGCGCGGAGGAGAGGTCCCACCACAGCCGGGTGTTGGCGGAGGAGCCGTACACCACGGTGTGCCCCACGCCCTCGGCGGTGAGCGCCGCGTGCAGCAGTCGTGCGCAGTCGGCCGGGCTCAGCCACATCGACAGCATGCGCACCGAGGTCGGCTCGGGGAAGCAGGAGCCGATCCCTACCGAGACGGTCTCCAGGCCGTGCTTGTCCCAGTAGAACTGGGCCAGGTCCTCGCCGAAGCACTTGGACAGGCCGTAGAAGGTGTCCGGGCGGTGCGGGGTGTCGACGGGGATCACCGGGCCGTCCTCGCGCGGCCGCGGGGTGAAGCCGACGGCGTGGTTGCTGGAGGCGAAGACGATCCGGCCAACCCCCTCCTGGCGTGCGGCCTCGTAGAGGTGGTGCAGGCCGGTGATGTTCGCGGCCACGATCTTCTCGAAGTCCGCCTCCAGGGAGATGCCGGCGAGATGGACCACCGCGTCGACGCCGCGGACGGCCGCGCGCAGCGCCTCCGGGTCCGCGAGATCGGCGACGATCGCGTCCGGCGCGCCGTCGACGGGTGCCACGTCGAGCAGGCGGAGTTCGTATCCGTACGCGGGCAGCAGGGCGCGCATCAGCGTGCCGACACCACCGGCGGCGCCGGTGAGCAGGACGGTGCGGGGTGCGGGCATGCGAGGAGTCTCCGTCCGTGGATCGTATTCACAACCATGGACACGGTAGGGAGCGGGCCCGCGAGGGCGCAAGAGTGCGCACACTCCGTCAAGACCGCCCGGCCGAGCCGGGTTTGAGCCTTGACCCGCGCTCCGGGGCTGCTTTAGCGTGAGATTGTTCAAGAGTATGGACAGTAATCATGACTGTGCATGACGGTGCACGACGGACTTCGCTGGGAGCGCCCGTGACCACAGCCCCGCTCGCCGAACGGCTCGACGGCCTGCTGTTCTTCCCCGTCACTCCCTTCGCCCCGGACGGCACCGTCGACCTCGACCTCTTCCGCGCCCACGTCCACGCGGGCATCGAGGCGGGCGCCGCCGCGGTCTTCGCCTGCTGCGGCACGGGCGAGTTCCACGCCCTGACCCCCGAGGAGTTCCACGCCTGCGTCGCCGCCGCCGTGGAGGAGTCGGCCGGCCGGGTCCCGGTCCTCGCCGGCGCCGGATACGGCACGGCGCTCGCGGTCCGGTACGCGCGGCTGGCCGAGGAAGCGGGCGCGGACGGGCTCCTCGCCATGCCCCCGTACCTCGTCGTCGCCGACCAGGCAGGACTCCTGCGGCACTACACCGAACTCGCAGCCGCCACCTCCCTCGACGTCATCGTCTACCAGCGCGACAACGCGATCCTCACCCCCGGGACGGCCGTCGCCCTCGCCCGGACCGACGGGATCATCGGCCTCAAGGACGGCCTCGGCGACCTCGACCTGATGCAGCGCATCATCAGCGCCGTACGATCCGAGGGCCTCGACCTGCTCTACTTCAACGGCCTGCCGACCGCCGAGCTCACCGGACTCGCCTACCGGGGCATCGGCGTCACCCTCTACTCCTCGGCCGTCTTCTGCTTCGCCCCCGACATCGCCCTCGCCTTCCACCGCGCCCTCGCGGCCGGCGACGACACGGCCGTGGAACGGCTGATCGACGGCTTCTACCGGCCGCTCGTCGAACTCCGCGCCAAGGGGCGCGGCTACGCCGTCTCCCTCGTCAAGGCGGCGGTACGGATGGGAGGCCTGGACGTCGGCGAGGTACGGCCGCCGCTCAGCGAGCCCGCTCCCGAGCATCTGAGGGAACTCGCCACGATCATCGAGCGCGGACGCGCGCTGCTCGGGGGCGACGCGTGAGGACCGGGACCTTCGTCTACCCGTGGGACGTCGTCGGCGACCCGGCCGCGCCCGGCCGCATCGCGGACCTGGGCGTCGCGAGCGTCACGCTCGCCTCCGCGTACCACTCCACCCGCGCCCTGACGCCCCGGCACCCCGAGCACCGCGTGGTCACCGCCGAACACGCCGCCGTGCTCCATCCCCCGGACGGCGACCGCTGGTCGGGGCGCGGGCTGCGGCCGTTCGAGGCGGGCGAGTGGGCGCCGGGCGACGCCTACGGCGAGGCGGCCCAGGCGCTCGCGGACACCGGCCTGGAGGTCCACAGCTGGGTCGACTCGCCCACAACTCCCGTCTGGGCGCCGACCATCCGGCCACCCCGGTCGTCAACGGCTACGGAGACCGCTACCCCTGGGCGCCCTGCATCGCCCAACCGGACGTCCGTGCCTATCTGGTGGACCTTGCGGTCGAAGCGGCGGTACGGCCCGGGGCGGCCGGTACCGAGCTGGAGGCCTGCGGCTGGTACAGCCTCGCCCACCTCCACGCCCACGACAAGACCGCGGGTGTCGCGCTCGGCGACCGCGAGCAGTATCTGATGTCCCTCTGCTTCTGCCCCTCCTGCCGGCAGGGGTACGGGCAGGAGGCCGTCGACCCCGACGCGCTGGCGGCGGCCGTGCGGGGCGCGCTGGAGCCGGTGTGGGCGGGGGAACCGGCACGAGGGCTCGACGCCTTCGAGGAGGCGGTGCTCGCCTGGCGCACCCGGACGGCCCGCACCCTCCAGGAGGCCGCCGTCGCCGCCGTCCGAGAGGCCGCCGCACCCGGTTTCCGCGTCCTGCTCCACGCGGACCCGCTCCCGTACCGCTGCGGCGCCAACGCCGGCACCGACCCGGACCATGTCCTCGGGATCGCGGACGGCGTCGTCACCCCGGCCGCCTCCGTGGCCCCTTTCGCCCGCGCGTCCGGACCGGACACCGTCCTCGCGGCCAACGTCGGCGTGGTGACGGGCATGGGCGGCTCCCCGGGCACGCTCGCCGAGGACGCCGAGCGGGCGGCGGCCGAGGGCGCCACCGAACTCCGCCTCTACCACGCGGGTCTGGCCTCCGACGCCGACCTGGCCCTGGTGGCGGAGGCCCTGCGGGCGCTCGCCTGAGGTTAGGGGTGGCCCGGATCCGCGGAAGAGGGAACGGTCACGCCACGGCCTTCGTGCGCGCCCGGTCCTCGTGGCGCAGGGCGGCCCAGGTCACCAGGGCGCCCAGGCCCTCCCACAGGCCCACGCCGAGGAAGCCGGACGGGGCGCGGCCGGTGACGACGGCGAGGGTGAAGACGGCGCAGGTGAGGAGCCGGAACGGAACCGTCCAGCGGAAGAACGCCTTCCAGTCCGCGAGCGCGGCCAGGATGTAGTAGACGCCCATGTTGAGCGCGGCCATCGAGGAGGCCGTCAGGAAGACCAGGGTGTGGTCCCCGTCCGCGCGGCTCGCGCCGGGTATGGGGTCGAAGCCCATCAGTCCGAGCAGGGCATCGGGCGACACCAGTCCCACCACCCCCAGCGCAGCGGCGAGCAGTCCGAAGACGGCCATGGTCCAGCCTGACATTGAACGGGGCAGTCGCACGGCGGTCCTCCGCGGTTCGAAACTATGCTCGGCTCATGCGTGACCTTGCATATCGTGTCGCGGGGCCTGCCGACCAATCGGCCCTCGCCGCGCTCGACGACTCCTTCAGCACCGAGTACGTCTACGAAGTCGCCTCCGGGGACGTCGGGTTCGGGCTGCGGCTCGTCGCCGTCGACCCGCCGCTGGTCAAGGTCTTCCCGGCGGAGGACGAGCCGGAGGACGAGCCGGGGGACGGCGGACCGGACGACGACCGGCACGAGATCGTGGCCGTCGACGCCGACGGCACACCCGTCGGGTTCATCGCCGTCGGCGTGGAGGAGTGGAACCGGCGGCTCGTCGTCCACCAGCTCACCGTCGGCCCCGGCCACCGCGGCCGCGGCATCGGCGGCGAGCTGATGCGCCGCGCCCTCGCCCACGGCCGCGAGCACGGCGCCCGCACCGCCTGGCTGGAGGTCACCAGCGTCAACGTCCCGGCGGTACGGGCCTACCGGCGCATGGGCTTCCGGCTCTGCGGCCTGGACACCACCCTCTACACCGGGACCGAGTCCGAGGGCGAGACCGCCCTTTTCATGGCAAAACCCCTGGACCGGTAGGTCACTTCAGCGCAGCCTTCATCATCTTCTGGGCCACCGGGGCCGCCAGGCCGTTGCCGCTGACCTCCGAGCGCGCCGCGCCCGAGTCCTCGATCAGCACCGCGACCGCGACCTCCTTGCCGGTGTCCGCGTCCTTCGCGTAGGAGGTGAACCAGGCGTACGGCGTCCTGCTGTTGTTCTCGCCGTGCTGGGCGGTGCCCGTCTTGCCGCCCACCTCGGCGCCGCCGATCGCCGCGTTCGAGCCCGTGCCCTTGTCCACCACGGTCACCATCGCGCTGCGCAGCTGCTCCGCCGTCGAGGACGAGACGACCCGCCGGGTGTCCCCGTCCTCGAAGGAGTCGAGGGTGTCCCCGTCGGAGTCCACCACCCGCGAGACCATGTGGGGGGCCGCCATGAGCCCGTCGTTGGCGATCGCCGCGGACACCATGGCCATCTGGAGCGGGGTCGCCGTCACGTCGAACTGGCCGATTCCGGTCAGCGCCGTCTGCGCCTTGTCCATGCCGGACGGGTACACACTGGCGTAGGCGCGTACGGGCACGTCCTGCTCCTCGTCGTTGAAGCCGAACTTCTCCGCCATCGCCCTCACCCTGTCCTGGCCGAGATCGACCGCGATCTTGGCGAAGACGTTGTTGCAGGAGTACTGGAGCGCGGTGCGGATCGTGGCGTTCTCACAGGGCGCGGAGGGGTTCTCGTTCTCCAGGTCGCGCGTGGAGCCGGGCAGCCGGTACGGGTTCGGGCTGTCGGTCGCCGTGTCCACGGAGCCGTACAGGCCGTCTTCCAGGGCGGCCGCCGCGACGACCAGTTTGAAGGTCGAGCCGGGCGGCAGCGGCTGCCTCAGGGCACGGTTGACCAGCGGCTTGTCCTCGTCCCCCGTCAGCTCCTTCCAGGTGGCGCCGTCGGTCAGACCGGCGATCGCGGAGGGGTCGTACGAGGGGGTGGACACCATCCCGAGGATCCTGCCGGTCTTCGGATCGATGGCGACGGCCGCGCCCTTCGTGTCGCCGAGCGCCTCGTACGCGGCCTTCTGGACGGCCGGGTCGATGGTCGTGAGGACATCACCCGGCTCCTGCTGCTTGCCGGTGAGGGCGTCGAGCGGGTTCTTCAGCCGGGTGTCGGTGCCGTCCAGGACGTCGGAGTAGATGCCCTCCAGCTGGGTGGCGCCGTACGCCTGGGAGCTGTACCCGGTGACGGCCGCGTACAGCTCGCCGTCGGTGTGGTCGCGCTTGTACGCGAGGTCACCGCCCTCCGTCCGCTTCGAGCCCGTGACCGGCGAACCGGCCACGACGATGTTCCCGAGCGGCTGCGCGTACTGCGCCATGACCTGCCGCCGGTTCTGCTTGTCGTTCGCGAGGGCCTTGCCTTCGTACGCCTGCACCCAGGTCGCCCTGCCCAGCAGGGCGAGCACCAGGAGCAGCGAGAAGGCCGAGGCGCGCCTGATCGTCTTGTTCATCCCATGTGCGGGACGAGCGAGTGGGGGCGCCGCGTTCCGGATGTGTCCCGTTTCTCAGGAAACGTTCATCTCATCCCGGGCTCACGAAACCCGACTCGTACGCGACGATCACCGCCTGTGTCCGGTCCCGCGCCCCCGTCTTGGCCAGGACCGCCGCCACATGGGTCTTCACCGTCGCCGGACCGACCCCCATCCGCCCGGCGATCTCCGCGTTCGTCAGCCCGGTCGCCACCAGCCGGAGCACCTGCGCCTCCCGCTCGGTCAGCCGGGCCACCCAGGGCGGTGCCTTCGGGGGCCGGCGGCGGGCGTGCTCGGCGGCCAGGCCCCGCACGGCCGCCGGGTAGAGCAGCGAGTCGCTGCGGGCGACCAGCCGGACCGCGTCCACCAGCTCCTCCGCTCCGGCCCGCTTCAGCAGGAAGCCGGCGGCCCCGACCCGGAGCGCGTCATAGACGTACGCGTCGTTCTCGAAGGTCGTCACGACCACGATCCGCGGCGGTTCCGCCATCCCGGCCAGGATCTGCTCCGTCGCCCGGATCCCGTCGATCTCCGGCATGCGCACATCCATCAGGACCACGTCCGGCCGCGCCTCACGCACCACCGACACGGCCTCGGCCCCCGTGGACGCCTCGCCGACGACCTCCAGGTCGGGCTCCGCGTCGAGGATCACCCGCAGGGCGGTCCGCACCATCCGCTCGTCGTCCGCGAGCACCACCCGGATCACCGGCCACCCTCCTCGTTCACGCTCGGCTCGCCTGCGGGCGCCGTCGAGCGTGCGTCGACGGTCGAACGTGCTCGGTCGCTCGTTCCTCGCTGCCCGCCCGCGTTCTCTCGTTCGGCGCCCGCGGCGCCCTTCGGCCCGCTCGCTGTCCCCAGCGGCAGGCGTACCGCGAGGCGCCAGACGCCGGCCACCCGGCCCGCTTCGGACGTGCCGCCGAGCAGCCGTGCGCGTTCGGCGACGCCGCGCAGGCCGCGTCCGCCGTCGGGGCGGGTCACCGGGGCCCGTGCGGGCAGCGGGTTCTCCATCGTGATCTCCAACTCGTCGTCGTGCAGGGAGAGCCGCGCCGTCACGCGCTCCCCGCCCGCGTACCGTGCCGCGTTCGTCAAACCCTCCTGGACGATCCGGTACGCCTCCCTCGACACCGCGTCCGGCACCCGGTCGAGGGCCCCGGTCACCGTCAGTTCCACCTGCCGCCCGGCGCCTCTCACCAGCCCGTCCAGCGCGTCGAGCCGGGGTCCGGGCAGCTCCCCGCCGTCCTCACCCTCGCGCAACAGGCCCAGGACCGAGTCCAGTTCGCCGACCGCGCGCCGCGTCGTCTCCTCGATCGCCGCCAAGGCCTCGCGTACGAACTCCACGTCGGTGTCCAGGACCCGGCGGGCCGCGCTCGCCTGGAGCGTCACCGCGCTCAGGGAGTGGCCCACGGAGTCGTGCAGCTCGCGCGCCAGCCGGTTGCGTACCGCCAGTTCGGCCGCCCGCCGCTCGGCCGCGGCGAGCCGGTCCGCCGGACTCGGCCCGAGCAGCACCGGCGCCTGCCGGGCGAGGAGGGCCCCCGTGCCGGCGGCGACGGCGGTCAGCGCGAGGAGCATCAGCAGCCCGGCCGGTACGGCGGCCCACTGCAGCCAGGGCCGGTCCAGACCCCAGAACGAGGTCAGCTCCGACTTCTGGAGCGACTCCGAGAACGGCAGCGCCATCACCGTGACCGCGAACGGCGGCAGGGCCAGCGTCGCCCCGCTGACCAGCGCGCCGATGCCCAGATGGAGCGTGAACCATCCCGCCGTCCGCGCCTTCGCGCTCCGCCCCCGCGCGGGTCCGTCCGCCAGCCGACCGCCCTCGACCCCGCAGAGCGCCCGCGCCGCCGCCACCGACATCGGCCGGGTCAGCGGGAAGAGCGCGGAGAGAGTGACGAGCGGCAGGCCGACCGCGTACGCCCCGAACTGCACGGTGAGACCGCCCGAGAGCATCGACCCCTCGCCCGTGAGCAACCCCACGACCACGGTGCCGACCAGCCAGTACGGCATGAACAGGGCGCCGCCCAGGATCAGATGGACCCAGCGGAGCCGGGCGCGCCGGCCGAGCAGCGATGCCGACGGAGGTCTCACGCGCTCGCGCTCCGGCGTCGCAGGAAGACGGCCACACAGCCCGCCAGCAGGAACCCGATGATCATTTCCCCAGCGTAGGTGAGCTGCGCCAGGCCGGTGAAGGTCTTGGCGGGATCGGTGTCCGGCATGAACGTCACGAGCAGCATGTACGCGCCCCAGCACCCGACTCCACCCGAGCCGACCCAGGCCAGGGCCAGGGTCGTACGGACCGACCACGCGCCGGTCCTCCGGAAGACCAGGAGGAGGACTCCGACGGCGGCGACGGCGACGAAGAGCGCGCGCATCCCCTCCAGTACGTGGAAGTCGGCGCCGCGCCGGGCGATCTGCGCCGGAGCGAGCCCGCGCGTCGAGCCGAGGGCCCACAACACATGGACGGTGGCGGGTGCGAGGGCGAGCAGCGAGGCGACGACGGCCGCGACGCGTGTACCGGTGCCGCAGAGCCGGGTGGGCAGGTCGCCCAGGGTGCCGTGCCAGACGAGCGCCCAGCGCTCGCGTACGTAGAGGACGAAGAGCGTGCCGAGCGCGAGGCCCTGCACGATGAAACCGCCGTAGACGACCCCGAAGACCCAGCCGTCGAGGAACGGTTCGCTGTCGGCGGCGGGCTTCGACGGGCCGGTGACGAGCGAGACCGCGAGCTGCGCGGGGAAGCCGATCATGATCGGTGAGAGCAGCCCGGTCGCGGCCCACATGGGGAAGGCGAGGAGCCAGGCCCGCACCCGCAGGCCCCACGGCTGGGTGAGGAGCAGGGCGAGGACGGCCACCACGGCGTCCATCACCACGGAGGCCGAGTTGGCGACGATCAGCAGCGTCCGGTGCTCCAGGAGCACGCTGCCGGCCGGGATGCCGATCTCGCTGCCTGCCACCCAGGCGATCTTCAGCGAGATGTACGGGAGACAGGCCACGGCTGCCAGGGCGCGCAGGATCCGGCGGGCGGCGCTCCGCCGGCCGGACGCGGTGGGCGCGGAAGTGGGGAGAGGAGCGGTCTGCGTCATGGCTCCACGCTCCCGCGCGGGTCCCTCCCCGCGCCTCCTGCCCGCCGGCGAACCGCATCCGCCGCGTGGGGGAGAAGCCCCTACGCCCGCCGGACGGCCCGCGCCCCGCGCCGGTGAGGAGGTCAGAGGCGGCGCGTCGCCAGCGTCAGGCGGTCGCGGGCGTCGAAGAGCGCGTCCTTGATCATCTGCTCGTGTCCGGGCGTCAGCCGGGCCACCGGCACCGAGCAGCTGATCGCGTCGCGGGCCGGGGTCCGGTAGGGGATCGCGATGCCGAAGCAGCGCAGCCCGAGGGTGTTCTCCTCGCGGTCCACCGCGTATCCCTGCTCGCGGACGAGGTGCAGCTCCTCGATGAGCTGCTCGCGGTCGGTGATCGTGTGCTCGGTCAGCGCGGGCAGCGTCTCCGGGAGCAGCTTGCGGACCTGCTCGTCGCTGTGGGTGGCGAGCAGCGCCTTGCCCAGCGAGGTCGAGTGGGCCGGCAGCCGGCGGCCGACGCGTGTGAACGGCCGCAGATAGTGCTGGGACTGACGGGTCGCCAGGTAGACGACGTTGGTGCCGTCGAGCCGCGCCATGTGGATGGTCTCGGTCGTGTCGTCGGAGAGCCGGTCCAGAGTCGGCCGTGCGGCGGCCACCACCTCGTCGCCGTCGATGTACGAGGTGCCGACCAGCAGGGCCCGCACGCCGATGCCGTACCGCGTGCCCGTCGCGTCCGTCTCCACCCAGCCCAGCTCGACCAGGGTGCGCAGCAGCATGTACAGGCTGGACTTGGGGTAGCCGACAGCCTCCTGGACGGCGGCCAGCGAGTGCATTCCGGGACGCCCGGCGAAGTACTCGAGCAGTTCCACCGTGCGCACCGCGGACTTGACCTGGGCCCCACCCGTGTCGGTCGACATTGACCTCGCCCCCTCTTCCCGTGCCTCTTGTGGAGTCGGCACGCCCGTCAATAGAGTCCTGATTCATCTACAGGAACTCTGTTCAGAATAGCGAACAGGGCGCACGGAGGGGCATGCGGTGGCAGCTGAACCAGTGTGGAGTGTGGACCCCCGGACGGGGAAGCCGCGGGAACAGGTTGCGGTGGAGGCCACGACGGACGAGATCGACCGGGCCGTCCGCGCCGCGGCCGCCGCACGCGAGGCGCTCGCCGACCGTACGGCGCGGGCCGCGCTGCTCCGCACCGCAGCCGACCTCCTCGACGAGGCGGGGCCGCAGGTCATCGAGGCCGCCGACGCCGAGACCGCGCTCGGCCCGGTCCGGCTCACCGGTGAACTCGCCCGCACCACGGCCCAGTTGCGGTCCTTCGCGGACGTCGTCGACGAGGGCTCCTTCCTCGACGTACGTGTCGATCTGCCCGATCCGTCGACCACCCCGCCCCGGCCCGATCTGCGCCGTTGGAAGATCCCCCTCGGGGTCGTCGCCGTCTACGCGGCCAGCAACTTCCCGCTCGCCTTCTCCGTCCCCGGCGGCGACACCGCCAGCGCGCTCGCCGCCGGCTGCCCGGTCGTGATCAAGGCCCACCCCGACCACCCCGCCACCTCCGAGCTCTGCGCCTCGCTGCTGCGCAGGGCCGCCACCAAGGCCGGTCTCCCCGAGGACGTGGTCGTCCTGGTCCACGGCTTCGACGCGGGCGTCGAGCTCGTCCGCCACCCGCTGGTCGCCGCGGCGGGCTTCACCGGTTCCGTACGGGGCGGACGGGCGCTCTTCGACGCGGCGGCGGCCCGGCCCGTGCCCATCCCCTTCCACGGCGAACTCGGTTCGCTGAACCCGGTGGTGATCACCGGCACCGCAGCCGAGCAGCGGGCCGCGGAGATCGGTGCCGGGCTCGCGGCCTCCATGACCATGAGCCAGGGGCAGTTCTGCACCAAGCCCGGTTTCGTCCTCGCCCCCACGGGCGAGGCGGGCGACCGCTTCGTGTCGGCCCTCACGGACGCCGTCAGCCGGACCGAACCCGGTGTGATGCTCGACCACCGCATGCGGGGCGCGTTCCTCTCGGGAACGAGCGAGCGTGTCGGACTCCCGGGCGTCACCGCCCCCGTCACACCCGGCGCGGGCGGGGAGCACACGGTCAACGCGGGCATCCTGACCGTCGACGCGGCGGACCTGCTGGCGGGCGGCCACGAGGCGCTCCTGGAGGAGTGCTTCGGACCGGTGACCGTGGTCTCCCGCTACGCCACCCGGGACGAGGTCACCGCGGTCCTCGCCCTGCTCCCCGGCAACCTCACCGCCACGCTCCAGATGGCCGACGAGGACCCGGACGCCGCCTCCCTGCTCGCCGAGCTGACGCCGCTGGCCGGCCGCGTGCTCGTCAACGGCTGGCCGACCGGCGTGGCGGTCGCGGCCGCGCAGCACCACGGCGGTCCCTACCCGGCCACCACCTCCACCTCGACCTCGGTCGGCGCGACCGCGATCGAGCGCTGGCTGCGCCCGGTCACGTACCAGTCGACCCCGCAGCACCTGCTCCCGCCGGAGCTGCGCGACGGCAACCCGCTGGGCGTGCCGCGCCACTGACGCGGCCCCCGTTATGTTCTTTGCGGTCCTGCAAGAGGGCCGCTGGCCTCCGGGCCCGGCATGACTGTGTCCCCCTGTCGAACGGATGACCTGGGGGGTGGTGTCACCGGGCCCGAG
>NZ_JBHUYJ010000043.1:0-63905 GCF_042668715.1 Streptomyces sp. NPDC057271 | reverse complement strand
CGCCCGGCACCGCACCTCGCCGCGTTGTCGGAGCACCCGAGTACGTCCAGTGGTCGGGCGCCCCTCCGCCTTGCGATGCACGGCACCGGACGCCGGGGGCCCTGCCGGCGCCACTTCGACGACCGGGCCTAGCGGTCCAGCAGCGCGAAGAGGTACTCCCAGCGCGCCACGATCTCGTCCGTCGAGTACCGCTGGATGTCGACCCGGGCCCGCTCACCCATCCGGTCGCGCAGCTCCTTGTCGGAGATCAGCTCGCCGAGCCTGCGCGCGAACTCACCCGTGTTGCCGGGCGGTACCACCAGACCGTTCTCACCGTGCTCGATGATCTCGCGGACACCCGGGGCCACGTCGAAGGCCACACAGGGCACGCCCGTCGCCATCGCCTCCATCAGGGTGAGGGGAAAACCTTCACCCCGCGAGGAGAGCGCGAACAGCGACGCGCCCCGCAGGGCGCCCGGCACGTCGTCCGTACGCCCCATCCAGGCGACGGAGTCGGTCAGCCCGAGTCGTTCCGACTGCGCCTTCAGCGCGGCCTCCTCGTCACCGGAGCCGTAGATCCGCAGCAGCCAGTCCGGGTGCCGGGGCGCGACCTCGGACCAGGCGTCCAGAAGCAGGTCGACCCCCTTCTCCTCGTGCAGCCGGGCGATGCCGACGACCGCCTTGGCGGTGCGCGGGGACGGCTCGTCGGGGAAGAACGGCAGCGGGTTCGGCATGGCGCCGACGTGGTCGAAGCGCTGGCGGATCCACAGGTCCGCGTCCTCCCGCGTCAGCGTCAGCATCCGGTCGACGTCCTGGTAGTACCGCTTGACCCGCTGGAAGCGCGACGAGGCACGGCACGTCTGGAAGGACTCGTGACTCATGCCGACCACCCGCAGCCCCGTGGTGTCCGCGAGGGCCACCCACTCCATCGCCCAGACCTGCGTCACGACGACGACGGAACCAGGGCGCACGGAGCGAAGGATCTCCGTGAGCTTCGCCGCCTCCCTGCGCATGCCCGAGGCGCGGGAGGCCCTGCGCCGCCGCTCGACCAGGTCGAGCCTGCCCCGGACGCCGCGACGCGACTTCAGGACCGGCGGATGGGCGTCGTACAGCGTCGTCGTCCGGTAGGGCAGATCGGCACCGAGGTCGGCGCGCCGCTCCTCGGGGGCGGGGACGATACCGACCACATGGACCGCGTGGCCGCGCTCGCTGAAGAGCCGGGCCATCTGGTGCGACCAGCTGGTGATGCCGCCGACCTCGTCGACGCTGTTGGAGACCAGGACGATGTCCCTGGTCGTCGTTCCGGTCGCTGCTTCCCTCGTGTCGGTCATCGACGGCTCCAGCCGGAGAAGAACTTCTGGACGATTCGTTGCGCGGCGTCGCCCTGGTCGTACTCGCCGAACTCGGCCACGAAGCGCTTGCGCGCGTCGCCGTACTCCCGGCCCTCGGACTCGAGGTTCCGCAGCGAGGCGTACAGCTCGTCCTCCGTCCGGACGACCGGGCCCGGCGCGTGCTCCAGCAGGTCGAAGTACGTCCCGCGATCCTCGTGGACGTACGCCTCGTAGTCGTACGCGAAGAAGAGCATCGGCCGGTCGAGCAGCGCGTAGTCGAACATCACGGAGGAGTAGTCCGTGATCAGCGCGTCGGCGAGTTCCATCAGCGGCATCACGTCGTGCTCGGAGGAGACGTCGACGACCTTGCCTTCGACGTCGGGCGGCAGCACCACGTGGTTGAAGTAGTGGGCCCGCACCAGCAGCACGTAGCGGTCTGAGAACTCCTCGGCGAAGCGCTCCACGTCGAGGGGGAGCGCGAAGCGGCTGGCCTTGCCCGTGGCGCGGAAGGTCGGCGCGTAGAGCAGGACGGTCCTGTCCGCGGGGATGCCGAGTCTCTCGGCCAGCGGGCCGCGCACCCGGCGTCCCGCCTCCTCCTCGCGCTGCCGGGCCTTGACCAGCACGTCGTTGCGCGGGTAGCCGGAGCGCAGCAGCGTCCGGTCCTGCAGCCGGAAGGCCCTGGCGAGGGTGCGTACGTCGTGTTCCGACCGGACCAGGAAGTGGTCGAAGCGGTCGAGGTGGGTCTGCTGCGCCTCCTGCTGCTGCCGGGTCTGCGCCTTGAGCAGCGGCTGGTCGAACCCCATCTTCTTGAGCGCGGAGCCGTGCCAGGTCTGGATGTACGTCGTCTCGGGCCGTTTGGCCAGCTTCAGCGGATAGCTCTGGTTGTCGACCCAGAACTCGGCGCGGGCCAGCGCCTTGAGGTACGGCAGCGACCAGCGGCGTACGAGCTGGACGTCCGGGGGGAAGTCCTGGGGTGTCCCGGCGTACGACCAGACCGCGTGGAAGTCCAGGCCCTGGCGGCGCATCTCCTCGTAGATCGCGCGGGGGCTGTCGCTGTACTGCTTGCCCAGCTGGCTCTCGAAGACGACCGTCCGCTTCTTCACGGGCAGCCGGCTGTACACCTCGTGGTAGAGCCGCAGCTTGGTCTCGCCGGAGGTGAGGGTCTTGCGCAGCGCCTTGGCCCGGCGCAGGCCGGACTTGGCGAGCTGTCCCGGCTTCCCCCGCAGTCCGCGCTGGACGAACTCCTCGATCCGGTCGCTGTCGCCCTTCGACGAGACGAGACGGAAGGCGAGATGGCCCTTGGCGGTGGGGTGCGGCTCTATGCGGTCGCCCACCAGGCGCGTCAGCCGTGGCGTGACGGGGAGGTCTCCGCCGCCCAGGTCGTGCTGGTCGACGGTGAGCCGGGTCCTTGTCCGCACACCGTTGGCCCGGAGGACGACGCGGACGTCCCACACCGGGTCGATGACGCCGAGGGGGCGGAGCGTCGAGCCGATGTCGGCCTCGGTCTCCCAGTGGACCGTCTCGCCGTCGTGGCGGAGCGAGGTGACAGGGAAGAGGTACGTCCGCAGGCTGCGGCGGCGTGCGCGGAACTCCAGCTCGGCGGTGAGGGTGTCTCCGGGCGCCACGATCCCCAGCGGGTTGGTGATCCTGCCGGCGAGGCGTGCGGTGCCGCCGGACTCCGTGTAGGAGGTGAGTTCGTTGCGCAGGAACAGCTTGTCGATCGGCTTCTGGTGGTAACCGAGTTCGGTGACGTCGAGCACCTCGCGGCCGAACGCGTCGTCGAGGTGTTCGGCGCACCAGTAGACCCGGCCGTCGCGCCGGGCCAGCGGTGAGGACACCTTGTCGCGGTGGATCAGGGTGTCCACGGCGGGCAGCAGGTTCTCCCAGTCGCCCTTCTCCAGGAGGTACGCGCAGATCGCCTGGATCTTGGCCGCCTTGCCGTACGCCTCGCGGTCCAGGCCCTGGAGGTACGGCCGGGACAGCTCGGCGAACTCTCGGCGGTAGGCCTCGTCCCGGAACGGAAGATCACGCAGATGGAGGACGAGGTCGTGCTTGAGGAACTTGACGTCCTTGGCGGCCCGCAGCTCCTCCAGACCGTGCCGGTCGAGGAGCGCGTCGATCCGGCGGTGGATCTCCAGCCGGTGCCGGTAGTTCACCATCTCGTGGCGGCTGTTGGTGACCGACTTGACCTTGGCCTGCTCGTAGACGTGCCAGAAGTAGACCTGGTTGGGGATGAGCGTGATCTTCTTCGCCGCGAGGTAGGCGTCGGCGACGAACATCAGGTCCTCGTAGAACATCCCCTTGGGGAAGCGGAGTCCGTTGTCGAGGAGGAAGTCGCGGCGGTAGCACTTGTTCGTGGAGAGGGTGTCCCAGACGAACAGGTCGGGCAGTTCGGTGACGGACTCCAGGGTGCGGGTCGCCGAGTAGAGCCACGCGTACCACTCGTTGCGCTTCTCGTGCGCGGTGTCCTTGGTGAGGCGCACGCACAGGCCCGAGACCAGGTCGGCACCGGTCTCCTCGGCGGCCGCCACCATGTTGCGGCAGGCGTTGCGCTCCAGGACGTCGTCGCTGTCCAGGAACATCACGTACCGGCCCCGCGCGTGGCCGATGCCGACGTTGCGCGGCTCTCCGCCCGCGCCGCTGTTCTCCGGTAGCCGGTAGGCCCGGACCCGCTCCGGCTGGGCGGCTGCCAGTTCCTGGGCGACCTCGAAGGTGCGGTCCCCGCTGCAGTCGTCGACGATCACGACCTCGACGCTCCGCAGTGTCTGGTCCAACACCGATCGCACGGCCGTCGGGAGACGCTCCGCGTCGTTGTAGGCGATGACGATCACTGAGACGTCAGGCACTGGCACCTCGATCCATTTTCGTGCGCAGGCTGCCTCGACGGCACCTCGCGTTCACTTTCCGACGGTCCGATGGGATGGGAGGCGTCCGGGCGGGGGTCCGCGCCCGGATGACGGGGCGCTCCGCGATCGGATTCGTCGATTTTTAAGGGGCAACCCTATCGGCTCCGTCCTCTTCCGGGAGAAGTGTGCGCATCGGGTCATAACCTGTTTGTGCATAAATGGACGAGGGAAAGTGACGGGCTGTTCGAATGTCGACCAGGAGTTCGGAATTCAGGGATGTCCGCCGTGCTGAATCCCTCACTTGAGAAGGGCGCCGGCCGGCGAGGAGACGATTCCTCTCCAGGAGTGACACGGACCGGGCCGGCGCTCGGCAGAGACCTCAGGGCGCGGCGGACCGCGCCGTGGTTCGCCGCCGCGACGGCCATGGCGGCGTACTGCCTCGCCATGTCCGTGCACGGCACCTATCCGTTCGGTGGCAGATCCCGCGCGGTGAACGACCTCGGCAATCAGTTCGTGCCGTTCCACGCGCGCCTCTGGGACCTGATGCACGGCGAAGCCCACGGCGACCTCTTCTTCAATTGGGCCAGCGGATACGGCACGCCCTTTCTCGCCGACTTCTTCACCTATCTGATGAACCCGTTCTCGTGGCTGGTCGGGATCTTCCCCCGGCACAGTGTCGAGTTCCCCGTCTTTCTGGTGACGCTGTTCAGCGTCGGTCTCGCCGCCGCGCTCATGACCGTCTTTCTCGGCCGACTCCACGAGGGAAGTCCCTGGCTGCGGGCCCTGCTCTCGGTCGGATTCGGACTGAGTGCCTGGATGATCTCGGACGGATTCTCCGATCCCATGTGGATGTGGGGGCTCGTCGCCCTCCCGCTCCTCGGCATCGCCTACGACTGGTGTCTGGGCCGCCGCCGCTGGGTGAGCGGCTCGCTCCTCGTGACCGTCTGCTGGGCCGGCAACTTCTACACCGCCGCGATGGCCACGATCGGCATGGCCCTGGTCCTGCTGGTGCGGGTGCTGCTGGACGAGCGGCCCGTGGCGGAACGGCTGCGCGTGGTCGCGCGGGCCGCCTCCATGACCGGCGTCGGGATCCTGCTCGCCGCGCCCGTGCTGACCGTCGGCCTCAAGGCCAGCAAGCTCTCCCAGCCGGCCCCCGAAGCCGTCTACCAGGGCCCGCCCGCGCCCCTCGACTACCTGGCGCACCTGATCCCGGGCGGCCTCGTCGGGCGTGTGCCGCACATCTCCGTCGGCATGCTCGCCCTGCTCCTCGTCGCCACCTACCCCGTCATCCGCCGCGTGCCGCGCAGGGAGCGGGTCGCCTGGCTCGCCCTGGTCGCGCTGATGGCCGGCTCCCTGGTCTGGAAGCCCACCATCCTGCTCTGGCACGGACTGGCCATGCCCAACGGAAGCCCCTACCGCGCCTCGATCGCCCTCACGGCCGTGCTGGTGTGCGTGGCCTGGCTGGCGCTCGCCCGGCGGCCCCGGGTTCCCGAGCTGCTCGGCGGCGGCGCCCTGGTCCTCCTCCTGGTCGTGAGCGTGAGCACCACCGCGTACATGACGACGGGGCCCTGGGTCCTCGCCGCCGGCGGCCTCGTCCTCCTCGGCCTGCTCCTCGCGCTGGACCGCTTCCGAGGCGACCGCCGCGTGCGCCGCGGCCTCACGGTGGCCCTGGCCGGGGCCGTCTTCCTCTCCTCCTCGTACACCGTCCTGTCCACGACTCGGATCCGCGACGCCATCGAGTGGTGGAAGCCCAAGCGCACCTTCGACAGCCAGGCGCTCGCCGCGTACGGGCAGTTGAAGGCGGTGGACGCGTGGCCCGCGAGCCGTACCGACCCCGGCCCGCACTCGTTCGCCTCCAACGATCCGATGCTGCTCGCCGGGCAGGGCGGCGGCTACTACAGCAGCTACCTCCCGGCGGTCACCGCCGACGCCCTGCACCGGCTCGGCGCCGGCTGGTACATCCAGGGTCGCCACACGCGCAGCTTCAACGACCCGGTCGGCCGCGCCGTCATGGGCGTGAGCACCTACCTCGAACCGGACGCCGGACCCGACGGCTTCGTCCGGCGCTCGGCCCTCGCCCCGCCCGTCGTCACGCTGCGACCGGCCGGGACGCCCCTCGACGGGACCGTCCGCGACGTCTCGCTCTTCTCCCGCCAGGAACGGCTGCTGGGCGCGCGTGTCTACGAGGTGCCCACGCTCGCGCGGAGCGGCGGCGGTGACTCTCAGCCGGTCCCGGGCCGCGGGTGGCCACTCGGCGCGGACGGAGCGGAGGGCGCGGGTGGGACGGACGGCGGCGGTGCGGCGGGTGGCGCGGGTGCGGCGGGTGGTGTGGGCCGCCCGGGACGTACGGGCACGGACGGAGCGAGTGGCGCGGGCCGTGCGGGACCCGGCGCCGGTACGACCTTCACCGCCGTCTGCGCCCCCGGCTCGGAGGCGTACTGGTACGCGCCCTGGCTGCGTGGGCGGGTCGACGCCCTCGGCACGACCCTCAGGCCCGCCGGCAAGTACCCCATGACCAGCAACCCGCTGTACCGCCTCGGGACCGTCCCCGCCGACGGCCGGGTCGCGGTCAGGGTCCACTCGGCGCAGCGCCAGTACATCCCGGAGAGCCCCGTCGGCTGCCTCGACCGCGCCGCGCTCGACCGGACCGTGCGGCAGCTGCGCGCCACCGGCCCCGACCGCGTGGACGCCTCCGGTCACGCCGTCGGCGCCGCGTTCGCGCCAGGTACGGCCGGGACCGCGGTCCTCTCCGTGCCCGCCGTCCCCGGCTGGCTGTGCGCGGTCGACGGCGGCCCCGCGCGCGTGCCGCGCACGCTCGGCGGCCTGATCGCCGTGGAGCTCGGCGACAGCGCCTCGCGGCTCGCCTGTTCCTACCGCACCCCCGGGCTGCGGCTCGGGCTCGCGGCGAGCGGTGCGGCCGCGGCGCTGCTGCTCGCCGTCACCGCCGCCCACCTGCTCCGTACCCGCACCGCTCGCACGTCCCGCTCGTCTCGTACCTCCGACCCGTCCCGCAGACCGCGCTCGTCGTTCAGGAGCCAACGTTCATGATCAAGTTGTCCGTCGTTGTCCCCTGCTACAACGAGGAAGCGGTGATCGACCAGTTCGACACCCGCATCCGTGAGGTGCTGGGCGCCCTGCCCGTCGAGTACGAGATCTGCTACGTCGACGACGGCAGCGGGGACGGCACCTTCCTCCGACTTCGCGCCATCGCAGCCGAGTTCGAGAAGGAGACCCGTTACGTCTCCTTCAGCCGCAACTTCGGCAAGGAGGCCGCCATGCTCGCCGGGCTCCGCGAAGCCACCGGCGACGCCGTCGTGATCATGGACGCGGACCTCCAGCATCCGCCGGAGCTCATCCAGCGGATGCTCGAACTTCACGAACTGGGCCACGAGCAGATCATCGCCCGGCGCACCCGCGAGGGTGACAAGAAGCTCCGCAGCGCCCTGAGCCGGCTCTACTACCGCGGTGTCAACAAGTGGATCGACGTCGAACTGACCGACGGCGTCGGCGACTTCCGCCTGCTCTCCAGGGCGGCCGTGGACGCGCTGCTGTCGCTGCCCGAGTACAACCGCTTCTCCAAGGGGCTCTTCTCCTGGATCGGCTTCGACACCGTCACCTTCGACTACCAGAACGCCGCGCGGGAGGCGGGCGAGACGAAGTGGAGGTTCAGCTCCCTGCTCAACTACGGCATGGACGGGTTGATCTCCTTCAACAACCGGCCCCTGCGCATCGCGATCTGGCTCGGCCTCACGCTCACCGGTCTCGCCGCGCTGTACGCGATCTGGATCGTCGTGGCCGCCCTGACCCAGGGCGTCAGCGCCCCGGGTTACGTCACCCTGGTCGCGATCATCGTCGGGCTCGGCGGCGTCCAGATGATCATGCTGGGACTGATCGGCGAGTACATCGGCCGGATCTACTACGAGACCAAGCGCCGACCGCACTTCCTCGTCAAGGAGACCGACCGCTCCACGGCCCGCCGCCCCGTCGCCGGCAGCGCCTACGCCGCGGGTCGCCGAGACGGCCGCGCCCGCGTCGCGGCGACCGAACGGGAGATGTGATGCGCGGTCAGCTCGGTCAGATCGTCCGCTTCGGCGTGGTGGGCGGGATCAACACCGGGACGTTCTACGGCTGCTACCTGCTGCTGCACCCCTGGATGCCGTACTTCGCCGCCTACTCCGTCGCCTTCGTGCTCAGCATGGTCGGCTCGTTCTTCCTCAACACGTACTTCACCTACCGCACCCGGCCCACCTGGAAGAAGTTCGCGCTCTTCCCGCTCACCAACCTCACCAACTACCTCGTGCAGAGCGTCGGCCTGTACGCCCTGGTGACGTGGGCCGGGATGGACGACCGGATCGCGCCGCTGGTCGCGGCCGTCGTCGCCATCCCGTTCACCTATCTGCTGGCGAAGAAGATCCTCGTGCCCGGCGGGCGGAAGGCGGAGGCGGACGCCGCGGGCTCCGCCGGTGACGCCGGCGTCGAGTCGGACTCCGTCGCCACACGGTGACGTCAGACGCCACACGGTGACGTCGGACGCCACACGGTGACGTCGGACCGGGCGGAGCGGCGCCGGTCCGTTCCGGCCACGCGGCGCCCCGCCGCTCCGCGCACGCGCCGCCCGGCCGTTCCACTCAGCGGAATGGACGGGCGCCGTCCGTCCCGGCTCGCGTAGATTGCCTGGCAGACATCCGAATGAGGGCGACGCAGGTGACGGCGGTACAGGTGACAGTGGCAAGGCAGTTCGTGACGGAAGCCCGCAGGATCGTCGTCAAGGTCGGCTCGTCCTCGCTCACCACCGCGTCCGGCGGTCTCGACGCCGACCGGGTGGACGCCCTCGTCGACGTCCTCGCCAAGGTCCGCAGCGGCGGCGAGAAGGAGATCGTGCTGGTCTCCTCCGGCGCCATCGCCGCAGGTCTCGCCCCGCTCGGCCTCACCCGCCGGCCCAAGGACCTCGCCCGCCAGCAGGCCGCCGCCAGCGTCGGCCAGGGCCTGCTCGTCGCCCGCTACACCGCCTCCTTCGCCCGCTACGGCGTACGGGTCGGGCAGGTGCTGCTCACCACCGACGACACCAGCAGGCGCGCGCACTACCGCAACGCCTACCGGACCCTCGACCAGCTCCTCGCCATGGGCGCCCTGCCGGTCGTCAACGAGAACGACACCGTCGCCACGGACGAGATCCGCTTCGGCGACAACGACCGGCTCGCCGCCCTCGTCGCCCATCTCGTCCGCGCCGACCTGCTGGTCCTGCTCTCGGACGTCGACGGGCTCTACGACGGCGACCCCTCCAAGCCCGGCTCCGCTCGGATCGCCGAGGTGGCGGGCCCCGCGGACATCGCGCATGTCGAGATCGGCTCCGCCGGCAAGGCAGGGGTCGGCACCGGCGGCATGGTCACCAAGGTCGAGGCCGCCCGGATCGCCGCCGCCGCAGGCACCCCCGTCGTCCTCACCTCCGCCGTCCGCGCCGCCGACGCCCTCTCCGGCCGCGACACCGGGACGTACTTCCACCGCACCGGCCGCCGCTCCGCCGACCGGCTGCTCTGGCTCGCCCATGCCTCCACCCCGCAGGGCCACCTGACCCTCGACGAGGGAGCGGTGCGGGCCGTCGTCGAGGGCAAGAAGTCGCTCCTCGCGGCCGGAATCGCCGCCGTGGAGGGGGAGTTCGTGGCCGGCGACCCGGTCGAGCTGCGCGACACAGACGGCCGAGCCGTCGCCCGCGGACTCGTCAACTTCGACGCCAAGGAGATCCCCCGGATGCTCGGCCGCTCCACACCCGAGCTCGCCAGGGAGCTCGGCCCGGAGTACGAGCGGGAGGTCGTCCACCGCGACGATCTGGTCGTCGTCCGCCCCTGACGGCGCCGCCGCGTGATCACCGTGTGGAGAAACGGCTGAAAGACCGGCCATCCGGTAGGGACCTTTACCAAAACCGCCCCAGACGCCGCCTCGGGCTGGTCAACTTTGTCTCGGGGACAAGACAAGGGCGGGGTACAGCACCACACGCATCAAACAGGAGGCCGCCGGTGAGACGAGCGCGCCCAGGGGCACCGCCCCGCGGGACTGCCGAACGCGCCCTGACCAGTGTCGAGGCCGGAGCCGACTTCGACGAGGGACAGGACACCGACACAGCTGGGACACGCGTCGAGGAGCGACCGGTGGTCGCCTCGAAGCTCTGGCACATCACCCTCAGCGTCTCGGGCGCCGAGGCCCCGCTGAAGGAGGTCAGGCGCGGCCTCGAACAGCTGGCCCATGACCATCCCTTCCTGCTGACCAGCCGCTACGCCAATGATCACGCCGAGATCCGCTACTGGGAAGAGGCCCGTGACCTGCACGATGCCGCGGCGGTCGCGCTGCGGCTGTGGGGCGAGCACCGGCAGAGCGCCAAGCTGCCGCCCTGGGAGATCGTCGGCCTGGAGGTCATCGACCGCGAGACCTACCACCAGCGCATCGCCGAGGGCTACGGCCCCCCACCGGCCGCCCCGGTGGGGGTCCATCCGTACTGAGACCGCTGTCACCGCGCCCGCCGGGACAGCCGTCTCGGAGTGCGGGATGCGAACGGCATTCGTGAGGGATGTCCGCAGAGGTGCCAGTACCCTGCGGGCATGACCTCGCTCACGCCCCTCGACAACCTGTCCCCGGTCGCCCGGGCCGCCTACCGCGCCCGCGCCGCCGCCGCCGAAATCGCGCCACTTCCGCGCGCGGCCAAGGACGACGCCCTGCTGGCGATCGCGGACGCCCTCGAGGTCCGCACCGCCGAGATCGTCGAGGCGAACGCCGAGGACATCGCCCGTGCCCGTGAGGCCGGCACCAGCGAGTCGATCATCGACCGGCTCACCCTCACCCCGGAGCGGGTCCGCGCCATCGCCGCCGACGTGCGCGACGTGGCCGCCCTGCCCGACCCGGTCGGCGAGGTCGTCCGCGGCTCGACCCTCCCCAACGGCATCGACCTGCGCCAGGTCCGCGTTCCCCTCGGCGTCGTCGGCATCATCTACGAGGCCCGTCCCAACGTGACCGTGGACGCGGCCGCCCTCTGCCTCAAGGCCGGAAACGCCGTGCTCCTGCGCGGCTCGTCCTCCGCCTACTCCTCCAACACCGCCCTGGTGAAGGTCCTGCGCGACGCCGTCGGCGGCGCCGGACTGCCCGCCGACGCCGTCCAGCTCGTTCCCGGCGAGTCCCGCGACTCGGTACGGGAGCTGATGCGCGCCCGCGGCCTGGTCGACGTCCTCATCCCGCGCGGCGGCGCCTCCCTGATCCGTACCGTCGTCGAGGAGTCCACCGTCCCGGTCATCGAGACCGGCACCGGAAACTGCCATGTCTACGTGGATGCCCAGGCCGACCTCGACATGGCCGTCGACATCCTGATCAACTCCAAGGCCCAGCGCCCCAGCGTCTGCAACGCCGCCGAGACCCTCCTCGTCCACCGGGACATCGCGGACGCCTTCCTGCCCCGCGCCCTGGCCGCCCTGGCCGACGCCGGGGTCACCGTGCACGCGGACGAGCGGGTCCTCGCCCTGGCCGAGGGCTCCAAGGCCACCGTCGTCCCCGCGACCCCGGAGGACTGGGAGACCGAGTACCTCTCCTACGACATCGCCGCCGCCGTGGTCGACTCCCTCGACAAGGCCGTCGAACACATCCGGCTCTGGTCCTCCGGCCACACCGAGGCGATCGTCACCACCTCGCAGGCCGCCGCCCGCCGCTTCACCCAGCTGGTCGACTCCACGACGGTCGCCGTCAACGCGTCCACCCGTTTCACCGACGGAGGCCAGTTCGGCTTCGGTGCCGAGATCGGTATCTCGACCCAGAAACTCCACGCCCGTGGGCCCATGGGCCTGCCCGAGCTGACCTCGACGAAGTACATCGTCACCGGCGACGGCCACACGCGCTGACCTCCGAATCCCCCGATCGGCCCCGCCTGCGCGGGGCCCCGGGGGAGCCGGACGGGCGGGCAGAGTTCGCACTCTCCCTGCCCAAAACCACCTCCCAGGTCTACTCTGAAAAACGTGCCGGACGACGTGGGGGGCAAGCCGTTCCCGGACGGCAGGGACCCTGAGAACGCTGACGACCGCGGCGGCGCGGACGACTTCGCCACCGTGGTGTTCGACGAGGACTTCGTACGGGCCGCCGAGGTCCATGAGCCGACCGCCGTGGAGCGCCTGCTCGCGGCCGCGCAGGCGCGGGCCGAGGCGGAGGCCGCCCGTGCCCGGGCCGGCGGCGGACCTGGCGACGACGATCTCCACGAGGACGGTTACGACCTCGCGCACCCTCTCGGCGGCCGCTACGGCCACGAGTACGACCCGGACGACCCCGACGACGACTCCGGCCCCTACGGCCCCCACGGCGGCGCCCTGCGCCCCTACCGGGGCAGCGCCCGCTGGCACCGGCCGGTCGCCTGGGTGCTCGCCCTGGTGATGGGCGTCGGTATGGTCGCCCTCGCCTTCACCGCGGTCTATCGCGGCGCGTCCGCCAACCGGCAGGACCAGGTCCCCGCCCCCGCCACCACCGGCATCGACAAACCGCGTGTGAACCCTCCGGCGGTCACCGCGCCCTCGGCCTCCGCCGAGTACTCCGCGCCCCCCGCCCCCGCCGTCCCCCGGACGCCCTGAACCCCGCGATCCGAGCTCCCGGGCATGTGGCCTGATGGCCGGGGGTTTCGTCGGAATTCCTCGGAACTTGTCGTGTACCTGGGCGTTTACCCGGGCCGCGTCCGACCTACTCTGAAGGTATGGCAGGGCGTGGCGACCCGCCTGAGGGGCCGGTTCCCGACCCCGGCGGTGGTGAGGACGAGTACCGATCCGTCGTCTTCGACGAGTCGTTCGTCCGCGCTGCCCGGCTCCAGGAGTTCTCCGCCGAGGAGCGGATGGGCGAGCACTCCCAGGCCGTACGCTCCCGCCCCACCTGGAGGGAGACCAGAAGCGGCTCCCGCCAGGCCCTCCTGCTGGTCCTGCTGATCCTCCTCGCCTTCGGTACGGCCATCTACCTCGGTGTCCGCAACCCCTACCAGCCCCCCGTCGACCAGCGGGCAGAACCGCTGCGGATCACCATGGTCCCGCTCGCCCCGCAGGGCCCCGTGCCGGGCGGTGAGCCCGCCCAGCTGTTCGCCCACAGCCCCGCCGCCGAGTACCGCACGGGGGCCGCCGGCATCAACCTGCCGGTCACCGGACGCACCACGCACTTCTCGGAGAGCCAGGTCGTGGCCGCCCTGACGATCGCGAAGGAGTACCTCGTGGCCTCCTCGCTGGATCCCGAGGTCCTGGCAGGCACGACGGTCCGGCCCGCCCGGCTGCTCCTGGACCCCGACCAGCTGGCGCAGTTCGACCAGAGCGTCGAGGCGTCGCTCGACGACGGCCGCCACGCGGTCGCCGGCTGGCTGGTGCGGTTCGACCCCGCGGAGGTCGCCCTGGCGTCCCCCGGCATCCGCGTCCAGGGCACCCTCCGCTTCGCGGAGACGGCGACCGACATGCTGGAGGTCACCTCGGACCACACCTTCACCTACGCCCTGCGCCCCGCGGCCTCAGGCGCCGGGCCCGTCGGCGAGGCGTCGCTCTTCACCGTGCACCGCGAGACGCACTTCCGCTTCGACCGTGAAGACCTGCGGATGCACCGCGCCGAACTGCTGACCAGCACCGTCCGGGCCGGTCCGCAGGCCTGCGGAACCGCCCCGGCCGGCACGCTGCAGCCGTTGCTCGCCGGTGAGCGTGCCCGGGACTCCGGCGGGGCGGCCGTCACCGACCCGTACGCCACCGGCCGGCCGGCCGTCTCCTCGCTCTGCGGGACCCTCGCCCCGAGTGCTCAGCCCTCCTTCTGACCGCCGTCGGCGCCACCGACGTCACCCTTGCCGCCCGCGCCGCCGCCCGCGCCGCCGTCCGTACCCGGGGTGCCGCCGCCGAACCGGTTGCGCAGCTTCCCGCCCAGGTCGTTCGCCAGGTCACCCGCGCCGCCGGCTATGTCACCGACCAGCTTCATCAGCGGATCCTTGCTGGTGCGCACCGATTCGGCGTAATGCCCGGCCGATTCCCGGAAGGAGTCGGTCACCGAGGTGTCCTTGTCCTCCGACCGTCGCGGGTAGTGCCCCTCCATGATCCGCTGGTAGTCCCGGCTCTCGGACCACTTCTTCAGCTCGGCCGCCCGGACCGTGGTGAAGGGGTGCGTGCGCGGGAGCACGTTGAGGATCTTGAGGACGGAGTCGCGCAGGTCGCCGCCCTTCTCGTACTCATCGGCCTGGGCGAGGAAGGCGTCCACGTTCATCTCGTGCAGGTGGTTGCCGCCGGCGATCTTCATCAGACCGCGCATCGAAGCCTGGATGTCCTGACCGGCCAGGAGGCCCGCGCGGTCCGCGGACAGCTCGGACTTGCGGAACCACTCCCGCAGCGCCGTCACGATCGCCATGATCGCCACGTTCCCGAGCGGGATCCAGGCGACCTTGACCGCCAGGCTGGTGAGGAACAGCAGGATCGTGCGGTAGACGGAGTGACCGGAGAGGGCGTGGCCCACCTCGTGGCCGACGACCGCCCGCATCTCCTCCTCGTCGAGCAGCTCCACGAGGCCCGTGGTGACCACGATGATCGGCTCGTCAAGGCCGATGCACATCGCGTTCGGCTTCGGGTCCTGCGTGACGTACATCGGCGGGACCTTCTCCAGGTCCAGGATGTAACACGCGTCTCTCAGCATGTCGTTGAGGTGCGTGAACTGGGCGTCGCTCACCCGCACGGAGTCGGAGAGGAAGAGCAGTCGGAGGCTGCGCTCGGGCAGCAGCGCGCTGAGGGCCTTGAAGACCGTGTCGAAGCCGGTGAGCCTGCGCAGGGCCACGAGCGCCGAGCGGTCCGCGGGGTGCTCGTAGGCGCGTGAGGAGATGCCGGGGAAGCGCTTGCGCTGCCTGCTCGGCACGTTCCCCTGGTCGTTGTCGGACTTCTCGGTCATGGATGCCCCCTGTTCGTACGAGACCTTGCTCGTCCCCCTGACGAATCCCAGCCTAGGCGCTGGGGCCCACGCGCACCGGAGCCTGTGGATAACTCGGCACGGTGGACGCGACGGGGTACGACAGCCCGGACAACGACTGAGTCGGCGTGAGCGTGCCCGGACGGCCCGCATACGATGTGCGCGAAGTCTTCGCTCCCGTCCCCGATCGATAGGTCCTGTTGAAGATGAGCCTCCACAGCACCGCCGCCAACCTGGTCATGCTCGCCGAAGGCGCCGAGCACGGTGGCAACCACGACAGCCTCAACCCGTACCTCACCGGTTTCGGCGCGCTCGGCGCGCTGCTCCTGCTGCTGTGGATCACCACCCGCTTCAACCGCGACCGCTGAGCCGGCGACCGGACCGAGGGCGCCCGCTGCCGTGCCAGTAGGCTCTGCACGCATGGGAGAGCAGGAAGTGTCTACTGGCGGCCGCGGCAAGCGCCGACTCGGCGTGATGGGCGGAACGTTCGACCCGATCCATCACGGACACCTGGTGGCCGCCAGTGAGGTGGCCGCCCTGTTCCACCTCGACGAGGTGGTGTTCGTGCCGACCGGGGAGCCGTGGCAGAAGAGCCACCAGGCCGTCTCGCCGGCCGAGGACCGTTATCTGATGACGGTCATCGCCACGGCGTCCAACCCGCAGTTCTCGGTCAGCCGTATCGAGATCGACCGCGGCGGGCCGACGTACACGATCGACACCCTGCGGGACCTGCGCTCCCTCAACGGCGACTCGGACCTCTTCTTCATCACGGGTGCCGACGCGCTGTCGCAGATCCTCACGTGGCGCGACGCCGAGGAGCTGTTCTCGCTCGCCCACTTCATCGGCGTCACCCGGCCGGGCCACGACCTCACGGACGACGGCCTGCCCAAGGGCGGCGTCTCGCTGGTCGAGGTTCCCGCGCTCGCCATCTCGTCCACCGACTGCCGGGCCAGGGTCGCGCAGGGCGACCCGGTCTGGTATCTGGTGCCGGACGGTGTGGTGCGCTACATCGACAAGCGCCAGTTGTACCGCGGCGAGTGAGCCTCGGAGAGGGGCACCGGTGAACGATCAGAACCCGTACGACCCGTACTACCCGCAGCCGCAGATCATCGGCTACGACGAGTACGGGCAGCCGGTGTACCAGCAGGTCCCACCGCAGGCACAGCAGTCGTACGACGCCTACGACCCGTACGCCGCGCAGCAGCAGCCGCAGGCTCCCCAGCAGGGGCAGCAGCAGGGGTACGGCTACGACGCCTACGGGCAGCCCGCCCAGCCCCAGCAGCCCCAGACGTCCCAGCGACCGCCGTACGACCCGTACGGGCAGCAGGGGCAGCAGCAGGGCTACGGGTACCCCTCGTACGAGACCGGTCAGCAGTGGGCCGTACAGCCCGAAGCGGCGCCCGCTCCCGCCCCGGCCGCCCCCGTGGCCGCTCCGGCCGGTGTGCCGGGCCCGCGCTCCGCGCCGGAGGACCGCGGCGAGCGCGACTACCGCACCGAACAGTTCTCGTTCATCGAGGAGCCCGACGAGGACTCCGAAGACGTCATCGACTGGCTGAAGTTCACCGAGAGCCGCTCCGAGCGGCGCGAGGAGGCCAGGCGCCGGGGCCGCAACCGGGTCGTCGCCCTGATCGTGGTCCTCGCCCTCGCCGCCGTCGGCGGGGTCGGCTACCTCTGGTCCGCCGGCAAGCTCCCCGGCCTCTCGAGCGAGGAGCAGAAGCAGAACACCGCGACCGGACCGCAGAAGCGCGACACGATCGTCGTCCACCTCCACGACCTCAAGGGCGGCGGCACCTCCACCGCGCTGCTCGTCGACAACACGACGACCGGGCAGGGCACCACCGTCCTGCTCCCGAACGCGCTCTCCGTCTCCACCGAGGACGGCACTTCGACCACCCTCGCCAAGTCCGTCGAGGACGACGGCTCCAGCGGCACCCGCGAGTCGCTCGGCAACCTCCTCGGTACGGAGATCGCCGGCACCTGGCGGCTGGACACCCCGTACCTGGAGAACCTGGTCGAGATCGTCAGCAACATCGACCTGACCACCGACGTCACCGTGCCCAGTGACAAGAAGGGCGAGGACCCGCTCGTCACCAAGGGCGAGAACCAGACACTGAACGGCCGCGCCGCCGTCGCCTACGCGACCTACCGCGCGCCCGGCGAGGCCGAGGCCAAGCAGCTCCAGCGCTTCGGCCAGGTCATGTACGCCGTGCTGCGGAAGATGTCCGACGACCCCAAGGCCAACGCGGACACGATCGCCACGCTGGTCATGATCCTCGACCCCTCCCTGCCCGAGAAGGACCTCGGCGCCTCGCTCGCCGGACTGGCCAAGCACGCCAAGGGCGGCGACTACAAGACGGCGGTCCTCCCGGTGCAGCAGGACGGCTCCCTCGGCGAGGGCGCGGCGGACAGCGTGGTCAAGGACATCCTCGGCGGCAAGGTCACCCTTCCCGAGCAGGGCGGCGCGGTCCGCGTCTCGGTCCGCGACGCGACCGGCAAGGACGCCACCGAGGCCGCCAGGGTCGTCCTGGTCAACGGAGGCTTCGCCTTCGTCGGCGGCACCGAGACGGACACCCGGAAGAGCTCGCAGGTCCTGTACGGCGACGACGCCCAGAAGGGGACCGCGGTCGAGGTGGCCAAGACCCTCGGTCTCCCGGAGAGCGCGGTCAAGAAGGGCGAGCCCGCCGGAAACGCGGCGGTCACGGTGGTCCTGGGCCAGGATTACAAGATCCCCGGGAGCAAGAAGTGACCCGTTCGTAATCGTTTGCGGGGCGGTCGGCGGTACGTGAGACCCTTGATGTGTCTCTGACCGCCGACGAAAGCCTGCTTGTGACCGCCACGGATCGCTCCATCGAGCTCGTCAACGCCGCCGCCCAGGCGGCGGCCGACCGGCTCGCGCACGACATCATCGCGTACGACGTCAGCGATGTGCTGTCGATCACCGACGCCTTCCTGCTCGCCTCCGCGCCCAACGACCGCCAGGTCAAGTCGATCGTCGACGAGATCGAGGAGCGGCTGAACAAGGACCTCGGCGCCAAGCCGGTCCGCCGTGAGGGCGACCGGGACGCCCGCTGGATCCTCCTGGACTACGTCGACATCGTCGTCCACGTCCAGCACAGCGAGGAGCGGGTCTTCTACGCCCTGGAGCGGCTCTGGAAGGACTGCCCCGAGATTCCCCTCCCCGAGGACGCCCTGAAGACCCGCGGCAAGGCCGCCGAGCACGCCGCGCTGACGGGTGCCGCCGAGGAGACGGACGGTGAGCTGAGCTGAGCACCACCAGGGGCGGCAGTGGCCGCCGCATCGTCCTGTGGCGGCACGGTCAGACCTCGTGGAACCTGGAGCGCCGCTTCCAGGGCTCCACGGACATCGCGCTGACCGAGACCGGTGTCGCCCAGGCGCGCCGGTCCGCCCGGCTGCTCGCCTCGCTCAAGCCGGACGCGATCATCGCGTCCGACCTGAAGCGGGCGGCGGCCACCGCGGCCGAGCTGGCCGCGCTCACCGGTCACCCCGTCGCGCACGACTCCGCACTGCGCGAGACGTACGCGGGGGAGTGGCAGGGGCTGACCCACGACGAGATCGTCGTGCGGTACGGCGAGCAGTACGCCGCCTGGAAGCGCGGCGAGCCCGTGCGCCGGGGCGGCGGCGAGCTGGAGACCGAGGTCGCCGACCGGGCGGCTCCGGTGGTCCTGGAGTACGCCGACAAGCTGCCCGAGGACGGCACGCTCGTCGTCGTGAGCCACGGCGGCACGATCCGCACCACCATCGGCCGGCTCCTCGGTCTGGAGGCGCAGCACTGGGAGAGCCTCGGCGGGCTCTCCAACTGCTGCTGGTCCGTCCTCGGCGAGGGCGCCCGTGGCTGGCGGCTCATGGAGCACAACGCCGGCACGCTGCCCGAGCCGGTTCTCGGCGACGACGACTGAGCCGCCCGCAGACCCGGATTTCACTTTCCGGCAGGTCACAGGCTAAAGTTCTTCTTGTTCGCAGCGCGGAGCGCGAAGAACACGAGGGGCTATAGCTCAGTTGGTAGAGCGCCTGCATGGCATGCAGGAGGTCAGGAGTTCAATTCTCCTTAGCTCCACAGTCACCGGATCCCGTCCCCGCCAGGGGGCGGGATTCGTCGTCTCCGTCTCCGTCACTCCCAGCCGTCCACCTCCTCGACGCACAGCGTCTCGACGGCCCGCCGGCTCTCCTCGTCGTTCGGCGTGTACGCCACGATCCGGCACTCCGGCATCCCGTTGATGGAGAGCGACACCGACGTCAGCCGCAGCTCCCCCACCGCGTCGTGACGGAAGGTCTTGATCTGGCTGCGTGGCGGCACGACATCGCCGCTCCGCCACATCCGCGCGAACTCGGGGCTCGCCTCCGAGAGGCGCCGGACGAACGACTCCCAGGCGGGCTCGCCGACATGCCGGCCGTACGCCCCGCGCATCTGGGCGACCATGAGCGGCAGCTCTCGCTCCTTGTCGACCACCGGGCAGCTCCCGTCGGGGATCGTGAAGAGCGTCCACAGGACGTTGCGGACGCCGGGCGATCGCATCTCCGGTACGGAGAACAGCAGCCGGTACGTGGAGTTGGTCGCGAGCACGTCGTACCGGCTGTTGTAGACGACGGCCGGATGGGGCGCCAGGGCGTCGAGGATGCCCTGGATCTCCGGGCTGACGACGTCCACGTCCACGGTGCCCTGGTCGGGTGCGAACGGCACCTCCGCCAGGTGGTACAGATGCTCCCGCTCGGGCCGGTCGAGCCGGAGGACACGGGCCACCGCGTCCAGCACCTGGGCGGAGGCGTTGATCGGGCGTCCCTGTTCCAGCCAGGTGTACCAGGTGACGCCGACGCCGGAGAGCTGGGCGACCTCCTCGCGCCGCAGCCCGGGCGTGCGGCGGCGCAGGCCCGGTGGCATGCCCACGTCCTCCGGCGTCACCCGGGCCCGGCGGCTGCGCAGGAACGCGGCCAGTTCGTGCCTGCGCCGGCGCGGTGTCGGTGTTGCCACGATCGTCACACCCCCCATGGTCGAGTCCCCCCGCCGCCGTTGCCAGGTGGTGTCAGTACCAGCATCGGCGGGCTCTCGTTACTCGTATCGAATCGTCGTCACGCTGCCTGTCATGACGACGACCACAACACGTCCCGTACTCAGTAAAGACGGCGGCACCGACAACCGGCGGCGGCTGCTGCTCGCGGTCGTGCTCGCCGCCCAGTTCATGGCGCTGCTCGACGTCTTCGTCGTCAACGTCGCCGCACCCACCATCCGTACCGAACTCTCCGCCTCAGGAGCGGGACTTCAGCTCGTCGTCGCCGGATACACCGTCGCCTACGCGGTCCTGCTGATCACCGGCGCGCGCCTCGGCGACCGGCTCGGCCACCGCCGTGCCTACCTCGGCGGACTCGCCCTCTTCACCGCCGCCTCGCTCGCCTGCGGACTGGCCGCGGGAGCGGGTCAGCTGATCGCCTTCCGGCTCGTCCAGGGCGCCGGAGCCGCCCTGATGATCCCGCAGGTGCTCAGCCTCATCCAGCGCAACTTCACGGGGGAGGGCCGCGTCCGCGCGCTCGGCGCGTACTCCGCGGTGCTCGCCACCGGCGCCGCCGCCGGCCAGGTCGCCGGCGGTGTCCTCGTCAGCGCGGATCTCTTCGGCAGCGGCTGGCGGCCGGTCTTCCTCGTCAACGTGCCCATCGGCCTCGCCCTCCTGGCCCTGGGCGCCCGCGTCCTGCCGCCCGACGCGCGCACGGAGCCGGAACGCTCGCGCTCCCTCGACCTGCCGGGTCTGGTCCTGCTCGCCGCCGCCGTCTCCCTCCTGACCGTCCCCCTGGTCCTCGGGCAGGAGGAGGGCTGGCCGCTGTGGTCCTGGCTCTCGCTCGCGGCGTCCGCCGTGGTCCTCGCCGCCTTCGGCGCCTACGAGTCGCGGCTCGCCCGCCGTGGCGGCGCCCCGCTCATCTCCCCGCGCGTCCTGCGCACCCCCGGGATCGGACGGGCCGCGATCCGGATCGGTGCGGCGATGGCCGTCAACGCGGGGTTCCTCTTCACCATCACCCTGCACCTGCAGGGAGGGCTCGGGTACAGCGCCCTGCGCGCCGGGCTGACCTTCACGCCGGCCGCCGTCGTCTTCGGCGTGATCGGGCTCACCTGGCGGCGCTGGCCCGCCCGCGGTCAGCGCTTTCTGATCCCTGGAGGATTCCTCGCCGCAGCGGCGGCGGCGGCCGCCGTGGGCGGCCTCCTCAAGGACGGCGACAGTGGCGGCTGGGTGCTCTACGGGGCGCTCGCCGCCATGGGCGGCGGGCTCGCCCTGGCCTTCAGCCCCGCCCTGACCGGCGCGTTGGCCGGTGTACGGCGGGAGGACGCCGCCGACGCCGGCGGACTGCTCGCCACCGTGACCCAGCTCGGCCAGCTGATCGGCGTGGCGACCTTCGGCACCCTCTTCCTCGGCCGGCTGGACGCGCCAGGGGCACATGCCTCCGCGGACGCGCTCTGGGCGTGCGCTCTCGCGCTGGCCGCCGCGTCGATCTTGGGCGCCTCGACCGCCCTCGTACGCCGACCTCGCTGACCCCCTTGCGGGACCATGGCAGAATCGGACGGCCGGAGGGGAACGAGGGTCCGGACGGGAGGGGAGTGCGCGTTGGCCGTGAGTGGTGCCGAGGATGCCGAGGCCCATGCCGTCGCCGAGCCCGCAGCGGTCCCAGACGCGGTCCCACGCGCGGTCCGCGCCGCCGTCGAGGGGGCCGGAGCCCGGCTCGACTGCCCCCCGTGCGGTTCCGCCCAGGTGGCCCAAATGCTCGGTGACAACGGCGGAGTGTCCTATGTGTGCACGTCCTGCGGCCACAGCTGGAGCTGAGTGATGGGAGCACACAGGCGGAAATGCGACTGGTGCGGCAGCGGTACGCCCATCGTCAGGGACATGGATCCGGTCAATGCCGAGTACCAGTACTGGTGCGAGGAGTGCGCGCGGGCGCTGATCATAAAGGGCGACCCGATCGAGACGTACCGCGAACTCGAGGGAGAGCCGATCTACGGCCGCCTCCTCGACGAGCACTGCACCCTCAAGCGGTTCTACTCCTTCGCCACGGCCTGACGCCGGCGCGCCAGCGCATAGCCCACGAAGAGAGCCGTCATGGTCAGCGGATAGACCGCCGACAGCAGCATCTGACCGGCGTTCTGGTCGAGTTCGGGCCGGCCCGGGTCGTGCGGCACCCACCACAGCGCGAACGAGGCGAAGACCAGCGCCACCGCCCCCGCGGTCCAGCGTGGCCGCACCCGGTCGCGACGGTCCACAAGGAGCACGAGCAGCGGGACGCACCACACCCAGTGGTGCGACCAGGAGATCGGGCTGACCATCAGCGCCGTGATCGCGCAGACCACGACGGCCAGGGCCTTGTCCCCACGCAACGCGGCCCGTACGGCGAGCGCCATCGCCGCACCTCCGAAGAGCACCGCGACCACAAGCCACCACAGCCCCGGGTCGTCGGTGTGCATCAGCCGGGCCAGCACTCCACGCAGCGACTGGTTGGCTGTCTCCTCGGCGAAGCCGACCCGCCCCGTCTCGAACAGCGTCTCGGTCCAGAACCGCTTGGAGTCGTACGGCAGGACCAGCGCGCTCGCGAGGGTCGCCCCGAGAAAGACCCCCGTCGCCGTGGCGGCCGTGCGCAGCCACTGGTTCCAGCGCCTCTCCCGGCGCCACCGGAGCACCCCGGCAACCAGCAGGAACACCACGAACAGTCCCGGTGTGAGCTTCACCGCAGTCGCCAGACCGATGCCCATCCCCGCCCAGCGGTTTCCCTCGCGGCGTGTGAAGTCCCACAGCACGGCCACGGCGATGAGCAGGTTGATCTGCCCGTACCGCAGGGTCGTCCACACCGGCTCGCACCAGACCACGACCGCCGCCACCAGCAGCGCGGCACGCCAGAGTCGCGCCCCGGACAGGGACGGACGGACCAGTTGCAGGGAGAGCTGGACCAGCGCGACCACGAGGAGCAGATTCCCCGCGGTCGTCAGCGTCCGCATCAGCGGCACACCGACGAACGTCAGCGGGACGAAGAGCAGCCCCGCGAAGGGCGGATAGGTCATGGCGAGGTTCGCCGAGGTGGCGCGCATCGCGTAGAGGTCGCCCCCGGCCCGGACCGTCTCCCCCTCCGCCCGGTAGACCATCACGTCGAGCATGTTCACGTGGGCGAGCCGTTGGGCCACCCAGAACGCTATGAACGACAGGAGACAGGCAGCCGCGGCGGTGGCGAGAGGCCACTGGCGGGCGCGGGTTCGGGCGAGCACGGACACGGTCACAGAGGGGGACCCTACCCGCCGCCGCAGGGCCGCCAGGGAAACGATTTGGTGATCCCCCGGGGAGCCGGTTAATGTTCTGTCTGTCGCCGCGGGGGAAACCCTGACGGGTCGGACAGCAAGGGGCTATAGCTCAGTTGGTAGAGCGCCTGCATGGCATGCAGGAGGTCAGGAGTTCAATTCTCCTTAGCTCCACAGAAGAAGAAGCGGACCATCCGAATCGGATGGTCCGCTTCTTCGTTTCAGGTGCTCCCGGGGTCAACCCCGTCCGCTGCCCAGTGCCTTACGGCCACCGCCCGGCGGCAGGGCCGGCCGCTCCTGGGGCCCCTGCTCGATCCGGAGAGCCAGCGCGGGACAGCGGCGTACGGCCCGCTGCGCCCGCCCTCGCAGATGCATCGGCACGGAGGCGTCGGCGAGCGCGGGGTAGCCGTCGGGGCCCAGCCTGATCAGCTCCGGCACGATGTCCGCGCAGAGCCCGTGGCCCTGGCACAGCGTCCAGTCCACCGCCAGCTTCTCGCCGCTCGGAATCGACTCCTCCGCGTCCTGGTAGCCGGCGGCGGGGAGGGGGAGCACGCCGACGGTCGGGCGGCCGCAGCCGCCGTCGAGGACATGGGCGGCCAGGTCGTCCGTGAAGGCGGAGAGGGTCGAGGCGAAGAAACGGGCCGAACCGTCCGGGTGCTTGCACGCACCACGGCCCTTGACCGCCTGGGTGACCTCCCGCAACGCCTCCAGGGCGGCCGGGCCGCCTCCGTTCAGGACGTCGGACAGTCCGCCCGCCGCCGCGGGAAGCCCGAGCCGGCAGGGTCCGCACTGACCTGCCGTCTCCGCCGCCAGCCAGTTCGCGACCCGCAGCGACTCGCCGAGCGGACAGGTCTCCGGGCCGATCGGCAGGATCGCCCCGGCGCCGAGCGCGCCGCCGACGGCCGCCAGCGACGCGCGCGAGACGACGGCGTTGTCGACCGAGACCGAGTCGATCCAGTTGCCGTGGTAGCCGCCCGTCAGTACGCCCTGGGGCAGCAGCGGGGCGCCTGCCAGCTGGAGCACGTACCGCAGCGGGACACCCGTCGGCACCTCGACGACCATGGGGCGCGCGACCGCCCCGGAGAGCGTCAGCAGGACCGTGCCGGGCTCCGAATCCAGACCGGAGTGTCCGTAGCGGTGCGGGCCGACCCGGGCGGCTATGGCCAGCTGGGCGTACGTCTCGGCGTTGGACAGCAGCGTCGGCGCGCCGCCCACGCCCGACTCCGCGGCGCGCTCCCGGCGGCCGGCCGGCAGGGCGGGCCCGCCGCCTGCCGCGCGGATCACCGCCGAGGCCTCTCCGGAGACCATCCGCTCCGGAGTCCGGACGACACGCGCGCGGAGCGCCTGCCCTCGCCGGTCGGTGAGACCCCGCTCGGCGAGCGCCGACCGGATGGAGATCTCCGTGGAGTTGCGTGTCACGGCCACGATCAGCGTCCGGGCGCCGAGCGCCTCGGCGGCCAGCAGCGCGCCGTCCAGGATCAGGTGCGGGGCACGGTTGAGCAGGACCGTGTCCTTGCGGCAGGCGGGCTCGCCCTCGCTGCCGTTGACGACGACCACGGGGCGTACCCCGCGGCGGATCGCCGCCTTGCCGACCGCCCTGAGCTTGCGCCCGAAGGGAAATCCGGCGCCCCCGCGCCCGTGGAGGGATATCTCGTCCGCGAGCTGGGCGAGCTGGTCGCCGCTCATGGGGTCCAGGGGCCCGTGCACCTTCAGGTGCATGTCGAGGCCAAGCCGCTCGACCAGGTCGAAGCCCTGGGTGAGCTGGGGCAGACCGACGACGCGGACCTCGGGGACGTCGGGGAGCGGGGCGTTCACGGGCGGTCTCCTGCGGGTGCGGTCCAGGGCTCACCCGCGGGAGGCGGGGTGGCGTAGGTCGAGGTCGGGGGCGGGGGCGTGTACGTCTGCACCGGGGGCGGGGTGGAGTACGCGGGGACGGAGGGCGGGGGTGTGTACGTCTGCACCGGGGGCGGGGTGGAGTACGCGGGGACGGAGGGCGCCGTGTACGGCGGCCCCGGAGGCGGCTCCTCGTACGGCTGCATCGCGGGTGGGGTCGTGTACGTCGGCATCGGTGGCGAGGGAGAGGGCCAGTAGCCGGGACGGACGGGTGTGTCGGGGACGACGGGGAGCTCCTCGGTCAGGGGGACGCGTTCGGCGAGCGGGGCACTGCCTTCGGGGGCGTAGGGAGTGGGCTCGGGCGCCGTGGTGGCGCGGGACACCGCGCGGTAGGCGGCCGAGAAGCCGCCGGGGACGCCGGGCGAGGGGCGGTCGAGCCACTCGGTGGACACGGTGGGGGGTTCGTAGCGTGGCTCCTCGCCGGCCGTGAAGGCCGGGTCGGCCGGTCCTGCGGCCGGGCCGGGCGGATCGGCGCGGTCGGGCTCCGCGGGCCGTGTGCGGCCTTCCAGGGAGGAGAGGAGCCCGGCGAACCGGTCGGCGAGCGCCCGCTGCGTCGGGGCGGGCAGCATCCTGAGCGCGACGGCGGAGGCGACCGCGGTCAGCGCCAGGCAGTACATGACGACGACCCAGGTGGCGGCCGGCCGGCCCGTGTACAGACCGTGCACGAGGGCGAAGCACCAGGCCGGATAGGCCAGCATGTGCAGCGGCCGCCAGCGGGCCGCGAAGCGGCCGCGGCCCGCCAGTGTGCTGCGCAGGGCGCCGGTGGACGCGGCGACGACCATGAGGAGCCCGGCGAGCGAGCCGAAGCCGATGAGCGCCGACGTGCCCGTGATGCCCAGGCCGAAGGGGACGAGGGCGCCGATGAGCTCCACATGGCCGAGCGAGACCTTGACGGTGCCGTGCAGCAGCAGGAAGCCGAGCGAGGCGATCGCGGTGGCGCGATGGATGCCCTGGGCGAGCAGCCGGTGCCGGGTCGAGAGCAGCAGCCGGTCGGTGGCGATCAGACCCCACGCGACCGACGCGGTCAGGGACACCAGCGACAGCACGCCGCTGGTGAAGTCGAGCGCGGCCCGGAATCCGTCACTGCCGAAGATGGCGAGCAGAGGAATGATCACCAGCGCCGCGGCCGATATCCCGCCCTGAACCGGTCTGCTCAAACCGGTGCGCTCGGCGGGGGTGGAGCGGATCTTACGATGAGGGTTCATGGGGGCGACTCCGAATGGTGCGGATTGAGAGGTCCCGTTGCCGCATGCTAGGTCGCCCCATACCAGGCGGTAGGTGATTTGCTCGTTTACAACGCGCCGGACGTGCAACTGACTTTTGGGTTGCCCCGGATAAGGGCGATACGCGGAGTAACCCGGGCGGCTCGGGCGCCCCGCCCGCCCGGTGGAACGTCGGTGCGGCCCGCACAGGCCCTGCGGTACCCTGACGCCATGCGTGCCGTACGCCTTCTGCTTAGCGAGCCGCGCTGATCAGTCCCGACGGATGAAAGATCCGGTCGGAATCGGCGCGGCGTCCCCTCCTGTGCGAGGGGATTTTTCATTTCGTGGCAGTGCAGTTCGCGGGCAGTGGGCAGAGACGATCGATGGAGCTTCAAGGATCATGAGCGAGATGAATTCGGCTGCCGAGACGGCGGCCCCGCATCGTTACACGGCGGCCATGGCCGCCGACATCGAGGCACGCTGGCAGGACTTCTGGGACGCCGAGGGAACCTACGAGGCTCCGAACCCGACCGGTGACCTGGCGGGTGACGCGGCGATCGCCGCCCGCCCCAAGAAGTTCATCATGGACATGTTCCCGTACCCCTCGGGTGCGGGCCTGCACGTCGGCCACCCGCTGGGCTACATCGCCACCGATGTCTTCGCCCGCCACCAGCGCATGACCGGGCACAACGTGCTGCACACGCTGGGCTTCGACGCCTTCGGCCTGCCGGCCGAGCAGTACGCCGTGCAGACGGGCACGCACCCGCGCGTGTCCACCGAGGCCAACATGGAGAACATGAAGGTCCAGCTGCGCCGGCTGGGCCTGGGCCACGACAAGCGCCGGTCGTTCGCGACGATCGACCCGGAGTACTACAAGTGGACCCAGTGGATCTTCCTGCAGATCTTCAACTCCTGGTACGACGACGAGGCGAAGAAGGCCCGCCCGATCGCCGAACTGGTCGAGCAGTTCGAGAACGGCACCCGTGACATCCCCGGTGCCTCCACGCGCGCGTGGAGCGAGCTGAGCGCCGCCGAGCGCGCCGAGGCCCTGGGCGAGTACCGCCTGGCCTACGCCTCCGACGCGCCGGTCAACTGGTGCCCCGGCCTGGGCACCGTCCTGGCCAACGAGGAGGTCACCGCCGACGGCCGTTCCGAGCGCGGCAACTTCCCCGTCTTCAAGGCCAAGCTGCGCCAGTGGAACATGCGCATCACGGCCTACGCGGACCGCCTGCTGGACGACCTGGACGCGCTGGACTGGCCCGAGGCCATCAAGCTGCAGCAGCGCAACTGGATCGGCCGCTCCGAGGGTGCCCGCGTCGACTTCCAGGTCGGCGAGACCGGCGCGATCACCGTCTTCACCACCCGCCAGGACACCCTGTTCGGCGCCACCTACATGGTCCTGGCCCCGGAGCACGACCTGGTCGAGAAGATCGTCCCGGACGCGTGGCCGGCCGGTACCCACGACGTGTGGACGGGCGGGCACGCCACCCCGGCCGACGCCGTCGCCGCCTACCGCAAGCAGGCCGCCTCCAAGTCCGACGTCGAGCGCCAGGCCGAGGCCAAGGACAAGACCGGTGTCTTCACCGGCGCGTACGCGACCAACCCGGTCAGCGGCGAGCAGGTCCCGGTCTTCATCGCGGACTACGTCCTGATGGGATACGGCACCGGTGCCATCATGGCCGTACCGGCACACGACATCCGCGACTTCGCCTTCGCCCGCGCCTTCGAACTGCCGATGCGCTGCGTCGTCGAGCCGAGCGACGACCGTGGTACCGACCCGTCCACCTGGGACGACGCCTTCGCCTCGTACGAGGCGAAGCTGGTCAACTCCGCGAACGACGAGATCTCCCTGGACGGCCTGGGCGTCGTGGAGGCCAAGGCGAAGATCACCGCCTGGCTGGCCGACCGCGGTATCGGCGAGGGCACCGTCAACTTCCGTCTGCGCGACTGGCTGTTCAGCCGTCAGCGCTACTGGGGCGAGCCCTTCCCGATCGTCTACGACGAGGACGGCATCGCGCACTCGCTGCCCGAGTCGATGCTGCCGCTGGAGCTGCCCGAGGTCGACGACTACTCGCCGCGCACCTTCGACCCGGACGACGCCGACACCCAGCCCGAGACGCCCCTGTCCCGCAACGAGGACTGGGTCAACGTCACGCTGGACCTGGGCGACGGACCGAAAAAGTACCGCCGCGAGACCAACACCATGCCCAACTGGGCCGGTTCCTGCTGGTACGAGCTGCGCTACCTTGACCCGAACAACTCCGAGAAGCTGGTCGACCCGGCGATCGAGCAGTACTGGATGGGCCCCCGTGAGGGCATGCCCACCGGCGGCGTCGACCTGTACGTCGGTGGTGCCGAGCACGCCGTACTGCACCTGCTGTACGCGCGGTTCTGGTCCAAGGTGCTGTTCGACCTGGGTCACGTCTCCTCGGCCGAGCCGTTCCACAAGCTGTACAACCAGGGCATGATCCAGGCCTTCGTCTACCGGGACGCCCGCGGCATCGCCGTGCCGGCGGCCGAGGTGGAGGAGCGTGACGGCGGCTTCTGGTACGAGGGCGAGAAGGTCAGCCGCGTTCTGGGCAAGATGGGCAAGTCCCTGAAGAACGCCGTCACGCCGGACGAGATCTGTGCCGAGTTCGGCGCCGACACCCTGCGTCTGTACGAGATGGCGATGGGTCCGCTGGACGTCTCCCGCCCGTGGGACACGCGCGCGGTGGTCGGCCAGTACCGGCTGCTGCAGCGGCTGTGGCGCAACATCGTCGACGAGTCGACCGGCGAGGCGACCGTCGTCGACACCGAGGACGCCGACATCGACACGGCCACGCTGCGCGCGCTGCACAAGGCGATCGACGGTGTCTCGCAGGACATGGCGGCCATGCGCTTCAACACCGCCATCGCCAAGGTCACCGAGCTGAACAACCACCTGACCAAGGTGGGCGGCCCGGTCTCCCGGTCGGTCGCCGAACGACTGGTCCTGCTGGTCGCTCCGCTGGCGCCGCACATCGCCGAGGAGCTGTGGCGCAAGCTGGGCCACAGCGACTCGGTCGTCCACCAGGACTTCCCGGTCGCCGACCCGGCATACGTCGTGGACGAGACCGTGACCTGCGTCGTGCAGATCAAGGGCAAGGTCAAGGCCCGCCTGGAGGTCTCCCCGACGATCACGGACGCGGAGCTGGAGGCGCTGGCGCTGGGTGACGCGAACGTGGTCGCGGCACTGGGCGGGGCCGAGATCCGCAAGGTGATCGTGCGCGCGCCGAAGCTGGTCAACATCGTCGCCTGACAGCCGCACCGGCACGGCATGGGGGCTTTCCCCTACGGGCAGGTTGGGGGTTCCAGGGGAACCACCAGCCTGCCCGTTCCGTTTACCGTGGAAGAACGACAGCCGAGGGAACTCGACCCACGCCGGAGGGGCGCACATGGAAGCCGCGATTGTGATCATGGCGCTGCTCTTCTTCGCCTTCGTGGCGCTGGGGGTCTACGCGACCGTGAAGGCGGTCAAGGCCGCCAAGCGCGGCGTCGACCGCACGATCCACCAGGCCAGGCGTACCGTCGAGGACACCACGCTGCGCGCCAAGAGCTTCGGGCAGGGCGGGGTCGGCGGTGAACTGGCCCAGCTGCGGCTCTCCCTGCGCACCTCGATGCGCGCCACGCAGGACGCCCTGCAGGCCGGGGTCGCCGAGGACGCCTCGCTGAAGGAGTCCCTCGACCTCTTCCAGCGGCTCACCGCCCACGGCCGCGAACTGGACGAGGACCTCAGGCGCCTGGAGCGCGAGCCCGACCGGGCGAGGGTCGCCGGGCAGCTCACGGACCTGCGGGAGCGCACGGAGCGGATCACGCACTCGGCGGACTCGCTGCGCTGGGCGGCCAGGGACCGGGCGCGCCGGTTCGCGGAGGACGACCTGACCTCGCTGAGCGCCCAGATCGACCTGGAGGCGGGCGCGCTGCGCCACTGGTCGGGGGCGGCCGCCCAGGACCCGGCCTCGGACGACTTCTCCTGGCCCGACGCGGGCGCCGCCGCGCCGGGAGACGAGCGCGGACAGGTGTGGCCCGGCGAGGCCGACGGCCGGGCGTCCGCGTCCGCCGAGGCGGACGGAGCGAACGCGGGCGAGCGCCCGGACACGGCGGCCCCCGGACAGCAGCCGCCGCAGGCGATCACGGCACGCGATCCGCGCCGGACCGCCTATCCGTGGGAGAAGACGGCGCGCCCCGAGACCACGAACTGACCTCCGGCCGACGTCGCTGAACGCGCCGAGGCCACAGAACGCGCCGACCTTACGGAACGCGCTGACGTGACGGGGCGCGCCGAGGCTGCGGAACGCGCCGACGTCGCTGAACGCGGGGCCGGGCTGCCGTGGGGCCGCCCCGGCGGGTAACCTCCCGCTCATGTCCCGGCATGTCGCGATCGTCACTGATTCCACGGCCTACCTGCCACCCCAGACGATGGAGCGGCACGGCATCACCGCGGTCCCGCTCACCGTCGTCATCGGCGACAGAGCGCTGGAGGAGGGGACCGAGATCTCGGCCCGTTCGCTGGCCCAGGCGCTCCAGAGGCGGCGGCCGGTGACCACGTCGCGGCCGAGCCCCGAGGTCTTCGCGGCGACCTACCGCGCGGCGGCCGAGGCCGGGGCACGCGGGATCGTCTCGCTGCACCTCTCCGGCGAGTTCTCGGGGACGTACGACGCCGCCGTCGTCGCCGCCAAGAACGCCCCCGTGCCGGTCAGGGTGGTCGACACCCGCATGGTGGGGATGGCGCTCGGCTTCTGCGCGCTGGCGGCGGCCGAGGTCGTGGAGGCCGACGGTTCGATCGACGAGGCGGTCGCCGCCGCCGAGAAGCGGGCCGCCGGTACCTCCGCCTTCTTCTACGTCGACACGCTGGACTACCTCCGTCGTGGAGGCCGGATCGGACCCGCGCAGGCTCTGCTCGGCTCCGCGCTCGCGGTGAAGCCACTGCTCCAGCTCGACGGGGGCCGGATCGAGTTGCGCGAGAAGGTGCGGACGGCGTCGAAGGCGATCGCCCGGCTCGAGGAGATCGCGGTGGAACGGGCGGGCACCGGAGCCGTCGACATCGCCGTGCACCATCTCTCCGCCCCCGAGCGGGCCGCCGTGCTGGCCGACCGCCTGCGGGAGCGGGTTCCGGGGATGGAGGAGTTGCAGGTCAGCGAAGTGGGAGCGGTGATCGGGGCGCACACGGGTCCCGGGCTTCTGGCCGTCGTCGTGTCGCCCCGCTGACGTTCACATCCCTCGTGTGAGTGACGGGTTTTTCCACAACTGGGTATCCGTCCACGGAAATCGAAGCGTCTCAGCGGATTCGGACGGATGTGCCTACCGTCCTGTCCATGGCTCTTCGCACACATCTCGCATCCCGTCCGCCGACGCGTGACTCCGCGCGTCACGTCAGTCGCCCTGCCGCGTCCAGCGGTCCCGGCCGCGCGCCCGGATCGGACGGGCGCATCCGCGTCCGTCGGCGCGGTTCGCCTCCAGCCAGGCCGCGAGGCCGGGGGCGGGGGAGAAGGGCGGTCATGGTGAACGGCGCCGCCGTACGGCGACGGGGGGAGGCGCTGTTCCCCGACGCGGCCCGGCCCGTCGGGTCGTCGCCGCCCTCGTCGGAGTGGGGCGTGGCGGAGGCCGTCGCGCCACCGGGCCACCCGCAGGAGACGGCGGCCGCCGGGCGGTGGGAGCGGCTGCGGCTCGCGCTGAGCGAGCGGTTACCGGTGTGGGTCCAGTCCCGGTGCGGCCTCGAACCGCGGACGCTGGCCGCGCTCGCCGTGGTGCTCGTCGTGGCCGCCGGCTTCGCCGGTCGGTACTTCTGGGCCGGGCGACCGGAGGCCGTCAGGGCGCCGGAGATCGTGCGGGAGGCTCCGATGCCGGAGAGCGAGGCGTCCCCCGTGGTCTCGGCAGGGCCGACGAGCGCGGCATCGCCCTCGGGCGTCGTGGTCGACGTGAGTGGCAAGGTGCGACGGCCCGGGGTACTGACCCTGCCGACGGGGTCGCGCGTCGCCGACGCGCTGCGGGCGGCCGGCGGAGTCCGTCCGGGGACGGACCTCACCGGGCTCAACCGCGCCCGGATCCTCATGGACGGAGAACAGGTCGCCGTCGGAGTGCCGGCGGCGGCGGTCGTGGGTGGCGGCGCGGGCGTGGGCACGGGGACGGGCCCCGCTGCGGGCACGCGGGCGGCTCCGCTGAGCCTCAACGTGGCGACGGTTGAGCAGCTCGACACCCTGCCAGGGGTCGGGCCGGTACTGGCCCAGCACATCGTCGACCACCGTACGGAGCACGGCGGGTTCCGGTCGGTCGCCGAGCTGCGCGAGGTCAACGGCATCGGAGACGCGATATGTCTACGGTAACCTATCAACATGACTCCTTCAAGGGCCGCGATCCTCGTCCGGATCAGCGATGACAAGGCCGGCGACGCCAAGGGTGTGGCCCGGCAGGAGGCCGACTGCCGCAGCCTGGCCGAGCGCCTCGGGTGGACAGTCGCGGAGGTCGTCGTGGAGAACGACACATCCGCCTACAAGCGCAAGAGGATCAAACTGCCGGACGGGACCTCCGTCCTGCGCACAGTCCGGCCACGATTCCGGTACGTCCTCGACGGACTGGCGTCGGGCGAATTCGACGGACTCATCGCCTACGACCTCGACCGCGTTGCGCGCGACCTGAGGGACCTGGAAGACCTCGTTGACGTGGTGCAGTCCAGTCACCCGCACATCCCCGTGGAGAGCGTCTCGGGGTCGCTGCGTCTGGCGAACACGAGCGACATCGCGATGGCCCGGGTGATGACCGTACTCGCCAACAAGTCGAGCAGCGATACAGGCCGCCGCGTCGCGCGCAAGCACGAGGAGCTTGCGGCCGCCGGCAAGCCCGGCGGTGGTGGCTTCCGTGGCTACGGGTACGACCGGAGCAACCTGGAGATCGTGCCCGAGGAGGCCGAGATCGTCCGGGAGATCGCGCGCCGTATCCTCGCCGACGAGTCCCTGAACGCCATTGCCGCCGACCTCCAGACACGCGCCGTTCCCACGGTGACGGGGGCCGCGTGGAACTCCCGCAGCGTCAAGTCGGTCGTGACCAAGCCCCGGGTGGCCGGCCTGCGCGCGCACCGCGGTGAAGTTGTGGGAAAGGCGGTCTGGCCCGCCATCATCGACACGGCCACATGGGAGGACGTCTGCGCCCGCTTGGCGGGGCGGGTGCGGAACACCGACCTGACGCTTCAGCGGTGGCTCACGGGCGCCCTGGTCTGTTCCCAGTGTGATCGGCCCATGGTCGGATGGCAGGGCAACAACGGTGTTCGCTACTGGTGTGCAACTCCTCGGGGCGGTTGCGGAAAGATTGCAATCAAGGCGGAGACCGTCGAGGCCGAGGTTGAGCGCCAGGTGCTCGAACTGCTGTCCCTGCCCCGGGTCCTGGAGCAGCTCCGAAACGCGGCCACCACAGAGGTGACTGACGACGCGCGCCGTTCCCTCGCGGAGGACGAGCAGCAGCTCAAGGAGCTGGCGGGTATGTGGGCGCGGAAGGAAGTCAGCCTGGCGGAGTACCGGGAGGCCAGGACCGTCGTAGAGGCCCGGGTGAAGGACTCCCGAGCGCTCATCACCTCACGCGCGCCTCGGGTGCTGCGCCGCTTGCTCGCGGGCGATGTGCGGAAGGGCTGGAAGCAGCTCATCCCGGCGGACAAGCGGGAGACCGTGCTCGCGCTGGACGCCCGGTACCGAGTGCTCCCTCACGACCGCTCCAGGGGCAACAAGTTCGACCCCGCCCGCCTGGTCCCGCTCGACTCGGGGGAGGGCTTCTGACGGGCGCACAGGCCCCAAAAACCCACTCTGGCCGGACACCCCATGCGGGTGGCCGGCCAGAGTCGTATCCCAGGGGTCAGTCCTGCGGGGGCGCGCCCCGCTCGCGGCCTACCTCCCGCATGATCTGGGCAACTTCCTCATTCGAGACTTGAGAGAGCGTCTCCTTCAGGTCCTTCATGACGCGCTCCAGATTCGGCGTGGCTTGCAGCGACGGTAGGAAGCGTTCGCTCCAGGACCGGAGACCTGCGGGGCGCGCAGTTCGGGTGAAGTCGATGGCGGCCGTACCGTCGTCCCCTTCCGGTGTCCGAAGCGGGCTCTCACCATCCGCCCAGTCCCAGGCAAGTCGGACCGGCACGGTGCCGACGCCCGTGATCTCGGTGTCACCCTCCACGGTGAAGGGCAGCAGCAGCGCGGATGGATTCACTCCGAAGACAACAGCGAGTGCGACTAGATCGTCGGCGTCAACGCGCCTCTCGCCTCGCTCAATGCGACGCAAGCCCAGCACAGGGATCGGCCGGTCAATGTCGTTCAACCGACCAGCCAGCTCCACATAGGTGAGCTTCTGGCTCTCGCGTAGGCGGGTCACGTTCGCCCGCACTGTCTCGCCGGTTGGTCCCAGAGCCGTCTTCTTCGTCTGTCCCATGGCAACACCTTGGCATCAAAATGATGCGTGCACAAGCTGCACGCGATGCGCTTGACGATCCTTCCGGCGCCATGCAGGATTGAGCGCATGAAGGAACATCTTGATGCTTCTTCGCAGCTTTCTTGCGCTGCCCGGACATCACTCCCGAATCCCGATGAGGTCCCTACGATCACGGTCCCCGTCGCCGCTCGAATCGCTGGCGTAGCCAAGCGGACCGGCTACGCAGCAGCTCAGCGCGGGGAGTGGCCGATCGTCCGAACCGGCCGATCGGTCCGCGTACGTACCCGTGAATTCCTGGCCTACTGCGGATTCCAGGAGTCGCGGTGAGCTCGCCGGCCGCCCGTCAGCAAGTCACGCTCGCTGACCTCTACCGCGACCGCGGCCTGAGCGACACGCAGGTACGCCGCATCGTCGCCCTGCTCCGACTCGCGCAACGCCGTGACGAGAACGGAGACGGCGCCGGGGTTGCCGCCCCGACGCCGCCCAACGAGAGCCCCCAACAGCAAGCCAGCTGAAACGCGAACGGCCGGGGGTTGCCGCCCCCGGCCATCGATTGGAGTCCTCATGTCCCACTCTAAGGCCACCGTTTCCGCGTCCGCCACGGCGCCCACGGGCAAGCTGCCCGCGCTGCTCGGCGGCATCCCCGGCCAGCCGAAGACCCAGCAGCCGGAGTACACCACCTACCAGCTCGCCGGCGAGGAATGCGCCCTCTGCGGCACCGACCGCGCCTACACCGACGGCGAGCGGCTCTACGGCGTCACCCCGGAAGGTCAGCGCCTCATCGCCTGCGCCCCGACCTGCACCCCCAAGGACATCCGCATCGAGGCCGCCGACCTCGACGACGGCGTCGCGCTGATCTTCAAGGAGTTCAGCCAGACGGTCCGCGTCGCCTACGACCCCCGCCACCTCACCGTCGAGCGGGCGCTCAGCATGGCCCAGCACTACATCACCCAGGCGACCGCGTGACCAGCGACCGGCACGACCGCCCCCTCCTGGCCAAGGCCGGGCGGGGGCCCCGCCTGCGCGCCGTACCCGAGCAAGTCACTGCCGACGACATCACCGGCCTCCGCGCCGAAACCCAGGTCGCGGCCCTCGGCGTCGACAGCTGGCCGACCTACGGCACCACGGACTGGCTCAGTCTCAGCCCGAGCGACCCGCGCTGCTACGCGGCCACCCTCGAGGCCGCCGAGCTTCACCGCCTCGCCGAAGCCGAACGGCGCCGCCTCGACTGGCTCATGGACACCGACCCCGAGACGTGGTGGCGCGAAGTCACGGCCGACGCGAACGCCTACGCCGCCACCCGGGGCCACGCCCTCGCCGCCCGGCGCACCGCCGAGGAACGCCGCACCGCCCACGACCGGGCCACCAACCGGCCCCCGCACAAGCTCCAGGCCACCCCCGGCTGGCCACCCATCGCCATCCCCGGCCAGCCCGGCCGCTACCTCACCTTCGGCCAGGAGGCCACAGCGTGACCACCCCGTACGACTCCGCGAGCCTGCCGCCGAGCGACATCCTGGCGGCAGGCCTCGCGGACTTCCCCACGCAGACCGGTGGCGAGCAACACCGCGGACAACTCCGCATGGCTGAACGCTTCGTAGACCAGCACTCCAACGACCTCCGCTACGTCCACGGCATCGGCTGGCACCAGTGGGACGGTGCCCGCTGGAAAGCCGACGAGGAACGCGCCGACATGCAGGCCGCAGTCAACACCGTGAAGGCCGCCATCGGCGCACTGGCCGACCTTGACAAGCCCGAGCGGGACGCCCTGTACCAGGACATCCGCAGGTCCGAATCAGCGTCTGGGCTCGAGGGCATGCTCAGGATCGCCTCGGCCCTCGCACCCATCTCGACCGCCTCGCGAAAGCTCGACGCCGACCCGTACCTGTTCAACACCCCGAGCGGCACCCTCGACCTCGAGACCGGCCAAACCAGGCCCAACGACCGCGCACAACTCATCACGAAGGTGGCCGGCGGCCAGACCGGCGCCCAGGCCTATGCCGAGTGGGAGAAGTTCCTCGCCCGAATCCTCCCCGACGAAGAGGTCCGCGCGTTCGTACAACGGCTCTTCGGCTACGCCATGCTCGGCAAGGTCACCGAGCACGTCATGCCGATCTTCACCGGCTCCGGCGCCAACGGAAAGGGCACCCTCCGCGACGCCATCATGGCGGCCTTCGGCGACTACGCCATCGAGGTAGACCCGGCCATCCTCATGGAGTCCAAGCACGAACGGCACGGCTCCTTCAAGATGCGGCTACGTGGCGCCCGGCTGGTCTTCTGCTCCGAGACGGAGAAGGGCCGCAAGTTCGCTGAGGCAGGCATGAAGCGGCTCGTGGGCGGCGACCAGATCGAGGCGAACCTGATGCACAAGAACCCCATCACGTTCGAGCCGTCCCACACCCTCATCATGCTGACCAACCACTTGCCGGCCGTCTCCGGGGACGACCCAGCAGTCTGGCGACGGATCCTCGTCGTCCCGTTCGACGTCGTCATCCCGCCCGAGGAACGCGACGGCGACCTCCCCGGCCGCCTGAAGGCCGCGTCCAGCGCCGTCCTCACCTGGGTCCACCAGGGGTGGAAGGACTACCAGGACCAGGGCCTGAATCCCCCGGCCGCCGTACGCGCCCGCACCGAGGCGTACCAAGCCGACTCCGACGCCCTCGGCCGCTTCCTCAGCGAGCGCACCATCCAGACGGCCCACGGGTACGTGCGCGCCCGCGAGCTCTACAGCACCTGGTCCAGCTGGTGCCACGACACGGGCATCAAGGCCGAGGAGGTCGGGAGTGAAGTTGCCTTTGCTGCCTCAATGAAGGCCCGTGGCTTCGAGAAGAAGCAGCGCAACATCGGGGCGGTCTGGCTCGGCATGGTGCTCGCTGGTCCGGAGGAGGGCGAAAGCTCGTGACCTGCGGAAGTGGTGGGTTGTGGTGGGTTTCCCGGTTTCTCTCCATGCGCGTACGCGTAGCGAGTTTCGGAAAACCCACCACAACCCACCACCCACCACTTCCGCACGCCGCCCAAGTGGAACCTGACAACGTTGTCCAACCGAACGGAGACCCCTCGTGAACGTCGACGACATCGTGGCCGAGCGCATCGCCGCAGCACGACGCAAAGCGGAGAACAACAAGCGCCGACGCCGCGAGCTTGCCGAAGCCCGACGCCACGGCCTCCCCCGCCGCCACGCACAAAAACTCCGCAACCTCGCCCGCCACCCTGGCGGAGTAGCACAAGAGTTGAACAACCCCGTCCCACCCCCACCCGACGCCGCATAGCCCGACAGGAGGCCCCAGTGACCACAGTTGACCTTTCCGCGCGCGAGAGCGCAATCACGCTGCTTGCCGGCGGCATGAGCAGCAACGACGTCGGCACCACCATCGGCGTCTCCGGGCGCACTGTCCGCCGCTGGCGCCAGGAACCCGACTTCAAGGCCGAGGTCGAAAGCGCACGCCGGGAACTCCTTGCCGAGTCCATCGGTGCCGTAACCAGCGCGCTGCGCCGGTCGATCGCGACGCTCGAGGACCTGATGGGCAACGAGAGCGCGGCGATCCGCGTGAAAGCAGCCGGCGACGTTCTGCGGATGCTGCCCGCACTCGGTACACACGCCGAGCTCGAGGAGCGCCTGGCGGCCCTGGAAGCCCGTCTCGCCGACCCGCCGAAGGAAGGTGGCCGCAGTGGTCTCACGATCGCTTAGCACCCGCCTCGCCGCCCTCGAGGCCCGCTACCGCCCCCCATCCGCCGACGTCCTCGACCGCGCCACCGCCCTCATCGACCGCATGGAACGCGTAGACCCCGGCGGGACCGCCCGCGCGGTCCGCGACATGGGGCTCGCCGCCAAGCTCCCCGGCCTTGTTGCCGAGTCCGAAGCACACGCCCAGCTGCACCGTGCGGGCCTGCCCTGCCCCCTCTGCCCGACCAACTCCACCGAGGAGATCCGATGAAGCCCCGCCGCCGCCGTACCCCCGCACAGCCCGCCCACGCCCCTCAGGCGGCCGTGGATCCCACCCCGGCCCCCACAGCCGCCCCCGACCTCCTGGCCCGCCTCGCGGCCCTGGAGGGCGCTGTGAGCGCCGCCGCCGAAGCGCAGGACCTCACCCCCGCCGGCCGCCACAACGCGAAGGTGCGCAAGGAGCAGGCGCGCACCACCCGCCCCGCCGGGCCCGGCCCCGTGGCGCACTGCCCCCTGTGCGGCACCCGGGAGTCGCCGACGGGATGGCGCCTCGCCGAGGAGACGCGCACCGGCTGGTGCTGCACCGAATGCGCCAACGTCATCGAACCGCCGTACATCCGGGGCGCCCGCCGCATCCCGCACCCCAGCCACGTCACCTCGCTGCTCGCCTCCAGCTTCCTGGGCATCGAGCCGGTCTGGTGGCTGACCACCTTCGGAAGCCGGTACGGCCTCACGTGGCACCTCGCCACCGACCCGACGGCCGGCGCCCGCGGCCAGCAGCTCGCCCCCGGCGCGACTGGCGTCCCGTGGAGCCACGTGAAGGACCTCCCCCACTGGCGGATGCTGGCGCGCCTCGCCGAACGCCGCCTCGCCACCGGCATGGGCGCGCTCCCGCCCGTGGACTGGGGCGCGTACATGGCCGGCCCGGAGACCCGGTGGGTGCGCCGGTACGACCCGAAGCTCGGCTACGCCGGTCCCGAGCCCGTGCAGGTCCCCCGGACCGGCGAGAACCCGAACACTCCCGAGCGCCTGGCGGCCGAAGCCGCCGTCGTGGAGGAGCTGCTGAAGGCCAAGCGCCGCCAGGCCAAGGAAGCCGAGGCCGCCGCCGCCGAGAAGGCACGGCAGGCCGACATCCGCCGCCACTACCGGGAGCACGAAGCGCGCCTCGAGGCGGAGATCCGGGAGCACCGCGCGGCGCTCCGCCGCGACCTGCGCAAGGCCCTCGGGAAGGAGACGGCATGAAACCCCTCTGCCCCTGCCCCGACTGCGCCAGGCGCGCCCTGAAAGCGGCCCGGGTCCCATCCCCGGTCTTCGCCAAGGGCGCCACCTGGGCGGTCCGGGCGCAGACGGAGGCGCGGCGCCGCAGGCTCGTAGACGCTCTGGCCGCCATGGACGGCGTCGTGCGGGCCTGGGAGGCCGTCCAGGCCCGGGAGGCTGCCTGGCGTGCCGTACACGAGGCTGGCTGGCTCGACGACGACCAGGCGTTCGCCGCGCGCCTGGCGCAGCGCCGAGACGAGATGTACGCGGCAGCCGAACGGGGCGACACCGCCTACTTCCGCCGCCTCGACTGACAGACACCGAGCAGCCCGCCACGTCATAGGCACAGGCCCCACCTGACACTTACGTGGCGGGCTGCAGGCTCAGCGGCGCACCCCCACGGCGGCCCTTTCCCATCATCCCACCGGCCACTGACACGGCCGGGGTGCAACAGGGCTGCCGTCGCACCGAAGTTGGCCGAGAACACGGAAGGACCCCTGCCGCAGATCCATGCGACAGGGGCCCTCCGGCAGGATGGGACTGCACCCCTCTACCCGCGCTACCTTGCAGGTCAGAGCCCTCTACCGCCCCCGCTACCGGGGTAAAGGGCCCCCACTACTTTCGGGGCCTACGGCGAGGGACCGGACCCGTCGACGACAGGTCCGGCCCCAGGGGCTCGGTAGAGGGGGAGGGCGCTACCCGGTGAAGGGGATGGCGCCCTCGATGTCACGCCTCTGCCACCCGGCGCCGTTGGTGCCGTCGATCTTCACCTGCTTGCTGGTGCGCTTCACGCCCGCCAGCTCGAGCTCCTTGGCGAGCTGCGTCTCGTCCCAGTCGCCGTAGGTGTCCTCGTCCATGACGACGAGGCGCTGCAGCAGGTCGCGGGAGAACATGCGCGGCGCGTGCCGCATCGCCTCCATGACGTCGGACAGGACCGCGGGGATCCGCTGTCCCTGCTCGGCGGCCTCCGTCATCACGTCGCCGGCCGCGTCGCCGGTGAGCTGCCCGGCTTCCTTGCGCATGGCCCGCCCCTTGGCGCACAGCTGGTTGAACTCGGCCGTTGTCAGCAGGTCGTTCTTGACCGTGGCGAACGACGCGGGCCCGGTGACCAGGACGACGACACCCTTGTGGTCCTCGGAGAGGACCGAGGCGTCAGCGCCCATGGAGGCCTTGCCCTTGCCGAGCACCATGTCCGAGCTCGTCTGGTCGGTGACTTGGGTGCATGCCCGGATGGTGATCATCTCCCGCAGTTTCGTCGGCACCGACTCGGCATCGGGCCGCTGGCTGGCGTAGTTGGAAACGAACCCTGCGGCCGGCCCACGGCGGGCGATACGCGCCATGTCGTCGATGACCTGCTTGCGCTCCTTCTCGTCGCTCATCGCGATGAAGCATTCCTGCAGCTCATCCACGGTGAAGAAGATGAAAGGCATGTTGTAGCGGGTCACGATCTCCGGGGTCAGCTTGCCCTCCGGGCAGATGGACGTCGGGAGCTCTCGCAGGATCGCGAAGCGCCGTTCCATCTCCGTCAGCAGCTCGTCGAGCAGGGCCTTGAACGCCTCGATGGCGTCGTCCTCGGCGCCGAGGACCAGGCGGTGCGCCACCTGCCGCATCTGCATCCAGTCCTGGCCGCCCTTGAAGTCGGCGACGTAGTGCCGCACGAACGGGTCGAGCAGGCCGGCCGCCGTCATCAGCCGCTGCGTGAACGTCTTCCCGCGGCGCGGGAGTCCGCCGAAGAACATCGACTGCCACACGACCGGGACCGCGATGCGGTTGCCACGGGCGTCGTGCCCGAACGGGATCGGGTCCCAGATGGAGAACCGCTCCATCTTCGCCAGCGGCGAGGGCACCGGGTCCGCGAGGTACGGGTCATCGTCCGCTACCCACATGCTCACCCGGGACGCGTTACCGCCCTGCGCCGCACGCACACGGGACATGACTACCTGGATCTCGTCTACGCCGAGCTCGGCGGCAATGGTGGTCCGCTTGGCCAACACGTCCGCAGCAGTCTTCCCGCCACCCTTCGGCAGATCGAAGACCACCGCCCAGCCGCGGCCGTCGCGGACCGGCCCCATGATGCAGGTGACCTTCGGTCCGTCGTCGTCTCCACGGCCGCTTTTCAGGAGGCCAGAGGCGCGCAGAGCGTCGTTGAGCTGCTGGGCGGACATGTCGACCTTCAGCGGCGGGGCGCCCTGGTCGAGCAGCTGCGTGTGCTCACCACGCCCCAGGTAGGCGAGAGGGCTGATGACGGCGCCGGCGATACCGGTCTGCAGGAGCGGCGGCGCCAGGTACACGCCGACCGCCGCCGCGGCGACACCGACAGCTGCGGCACCGAAGCGCCACCGCCTGGTCGTCGTCCGTGCCGCGTGCGCGGCCTGCAGGCGTGCAGCGAGCTCGACGTCCTCGGGCTTCACCTTCACCTGCGCCTTGAGGGCCTTCACGGTCGCGCTGTGGTCCTGCGCGGAGAGCGTCGGCCACAGTCCGGTCGTGGCCCGGTAGAGGCCGCGGGACGCCAGCCACACCGTCTTCACTGCGTACTTGGGGACGCGGATGCCGTGGAACCGGGTGTGCCACCAGCACAGCCTGCCCAGCGCCACCGTGTTGGCCTTCAGCAGCGCCGGGGTGCGGGCCCACGCGGGCAGTACGGGGACGTCGGGGACGGTCAGCCAGTCGGCGAGCGGGTTGTCTTCCCGGTCGACCGCCTCGACGGCCGGGACTTCCGTCACGGATTCCGTCACGGCCGGCTGCTCGGCGGCGACGGTGTACTGCGGCTTGAGCAGATTCACCTTCACGATCGGATGGCCGTTGACGGGCCGCTCGAGAATGTCAGTCATGCTGGTCATCTCCTACTGCTCCGAGAGCGGTCAGGGGCACGGGGCGGCCGACTTCCTGGGTGGTGGACGGCCGCCCCGTGGCGTAGCTACTTGCGCTTCTCCTGGCGCTTGCGGGCGCCCTCGAGGATCCGGTCGACCTTGCGCTCGAGGTCGCTGCGGTCGACGGTCTCGCTCGCCAGGCAGCGCTTCGCCATGCGGGCCACCAGGCCGGCCACCTTCACGTGCTCGGCGACCGTCAGCTTCGGATAGTTCGGGTCCGGCGCCGCCATCACTTGGCCTCCGCCTTCAGCTCGGCGGCCTCGACGATCGCGGCGGCCGTGGCGAGCTGCGCCCACACGGCGGCCTGGTCGACGATGACCGGGCTCAGGTGCCGCGGGTGGTCACTCGTCAGCAGCTTCTCGGCTTCCGCCCGGTACTCGGTGCTGTCCATGGCTCTCCTCTGGGGTTAGGCGGGGGTGATGTCGCGGGCGCTGACGATGTCCTCGCGCAGGATGCGGCCACTGTCCATGGCGATCCGGACGTCGCCGCCGCCGAGTCGCTCGATGAGGGTGACGCGCTGGCCGGTGGCCTTCAGGCGGTACTGGTCGGTCTGTGCGGTGGGGGTGGTCGCGGCCTTGCGCTTGCTCTTGCCGAACATGGCGGGTTCCTCTCAGGTCAGTTCAAGACGAAGTACGGGAGCCGTGGCAGCCAGTCAGCTGCGCTTGGCCTTCTCCTGCTGCATGTCGACCCACAGGCCGCGCAGGATGAGGAGGCAGATGGTGACCGCGACGGCGGAGATGGCGACCGCCACGAACCCGACGGCGAGGGACACCGCGAGGAACGGGGCGGCGACACCGACCGCGATCCACTTGCCGGTGTTGGGCTGCTGTACGGGGGCCGGCGGGTGCTGGCATCCCTGGTGCTGGGTGAGCTGCTGCGCCTGCAGGATGGCCATCACCAGGGCCAGCTGCTCCGTGTTGTGCGCGGCCTCGACCGCCTCGCGGGCGGCCTTCTCGATGTCGCTCACTGCGCTGCCTCCGCTACCACCTCGCGGCGGAGCTCCGCCGCCTCCCGGCGTGAAATCCCCAGCTGATCCTTGAGCTGATCGATGGTCACCCCACGGCCGCCGTCGGCTACCACCTTCCGGTGGATCCTGCGCGCCTCTCGTCGCAGGTCAGCCGGGGTCAGGGTGACCACCTCGGTTACCACCTGGCGGGGGGTCTCAGCGGGTACCGCAGTGGTCACCTTGCTGGTCACCCACTCGTCCCACAGGGGAGAGGCCGCGGGCAGTTCCAGGGCGGCCGGGGTGACCACCGGGAGCGGCGCCACGTCGGCCCGCTCGATGGTCACCGCAGCGGCAACCGGGATGGCCACCTCGGCCACGTCCTCCCGGGCGGCGAGCGCCTGGTGGACCTGCCGCATGAGGGCGCCGAACGCCAGGAGCGCGGCCGTGGGAGGCACAGCGGCCACCACATAGTCGAGCAGCGGCACATCGGCAGGGTTCCGGTCACCGGTCACACCGGCCACGTTCAGGACGATGGAGCCCAGCGAACCGACCGTCGTCAGACCGATCGCCCACGGGTCGACCTTCTTCACCAGCGCGGCCCGCAGCATCAACAGCTCACCCGCCACGATGAACAGATCCAGCGTCGCCGGCCACGCCCACGCCCGCTCCGTCGCGCCACCCAGCCCGTGAGCCAGAGCCACCTCCGCCAGGTGCGCGTACGACAGCCAGAACGCCGCCCCGGTCAGAGCGATGATGACTACGCCGGCCGCGATAGCCAGGGCCCGCGTGGGGTCGATGTCCTTCACCGGTCAGCCTCCAAGTCGAGAGCGTCGAGCAGACCGGCCAGCACGTAGGCCAGGCCATAGGCCGCGCGGATCATCTCGTCGCCGTCGTGGAGGTTCGCCTTGCCCTTCTCCGCGAGCACGGCGCGAGCCCGGTCCCGGGCGTGGATCAGGTCCCGGAAGTACACGGGCCCGTCCTTCTCCGGGTCGAACAGGGGCGAATGAGTGCTCACCGGGCACCGCCCGTCCGCGGGCCGCGGAGATTCGCGTCATCGCGGTTCGACTGGGCCTGTCGGCGGGCCTCCGCCTCGGCGTAGTCGCGAGCGTCCTGCGTCCGCTGGTCGGCGCTCATGCCGCCACCGCCTTGGCGGCCGTGGCCAGGTACTCGCCCCGGTAGGCGAGGTAGTGCTGCAGCGGCATCTCGCCCGCGTTCGGCACCTTCACGGGGACGCCGAGCAGTCCCTGTTCGGCCGCCTTCCGGTACAGGGCGCGCACCATCTCCGGGTCGGTGGCTTCGGCCGCGGCCTGCATGCAGCCGTTGACGAGGGCGTAGAACGCGTCGTGCTCCGACGACGCGGGGACCTGCTGTACGGGCGCCGGGGGCGCCTCATCGACGGCCGGGGGCTCGGGGTGGTCCCGGTCCCCATCGTCGATACTGCGCCCGTCCACGGGGATCATCAGCACCTGGAGGAGCAGGTACTTGAACGCGGCGCTCATGGCCTTGTTCGTGGCCTTGTCCGCGAAGTCGGACGCCTCACCGGGGACGGTGGCCTCCAGGCAGTCACCGGCCGGCCCGTACACCCGGTAGCGCATCGTCAGCCGGACCGTGGTCATCTTCCCGTCCGGCCCGTACCGCTCGGCGGTCTTCTCCACGACCTCGGGGAGGATGAACACCCCGTGGGCCCGCAGCGGGCCGGCCACGGCGGACATCAGGTCGTCGATGCCGCGGAACTTGTACCGCTGGGACGTGTTCACCTGGTCCTTGCCGACCGGGACAACGTCACGCATCACGTTCGCGAGGGCCATGTGAACGCTGGGGGCGGGGATGGCAGTATCTGCCATAGCGGTTCTCCTGTTCAGGCAGGTGGTCCGTGAGGCCCCGGGCCGGAGTTCGTACCTCCGACCGGGGCCGTTCTTTGCGCTAATTCGCAGACCCCTTAGGTTGCAAGTGACCTATTGGAGAGCGCCGGTTCGCCGACCTCTCACCCCTGGTCCGGCCATGAGCGCACCCGACGCGCCCGGTGTCCTCGACGCGGACGAGGCGGTCGAGCCTGGGCGCGGGCCCGAGGAGGGGCCGGTCGACCTCCGACTCGTGCCACCGGCGCTGGCGGCGTGGGGCGCGGCGGCATGGGCGGTGGGAGCCGCCGGGTGGTGGGTGATCGCGGGCGTGCTCCTCTGCCTGGCGGGGGCGGCCGCCCTCCTGACGGCTCTCCGGGCGCGGCCCCGGTGGGCGCTGCGGGCCACCGCGGGCGGGGCGGTACTGATCTGCGCCGCCGCCGGCGCCGCATCGGGCGGGTTCCACGCGGCCGACCTGCGTCGGGGGCCGGTGCCCGGCCTCGCGGAGGAGTACGCCCGGGCGAGGGTGGAGGTGACGGTCACCTCCGACCCCCGGCTCACCCGGGCCCGGATCCGGGGCGACAGGACGGCGCCGGTCTCCGTCGTGCTGGACGCGGAGGTGACCCGGATCGAAGAGACGGGCGGAGCCGCGCACCGGACCAGGACCCCGGTCCTGGTCGTCGTGCCGGCCGGGGAGGCGCAGCGGGAGTGGCTGCGGCTGCTGCCCTCGACCCGGCTGCGGCTCACCGTGCGGCTCGCGCCCCCGATGCACCCGGACGACCGGTTCGCGGCGGTGCTCCGGGTCGGGCCCGGGCCGCCCCGGATCACCGGGCCGCCGAACGCCGCGCAGCGCACGGCGGGAGGGCTGCGGGCGGGGTTGCGCCGCGCGACCGAGGACCTCCCTCCGGACGCCCGGACGCTGTTGCCCGGCCTGGTCGTGGGCGACACCTCGCGGATCGAGCCGGAGCTGAGCGACGCCTTCGAGGCCACGGATCTCACCCACCTCCTCGCCGTGTCCGGCTCCAACCTCACCATCGTGCTGCTCCTGCTCATCGGACGCCCGGGTACGGCGATGCGGGCGGAACGCGGCGGGCTCGCGCCCCGGCTCGGGCTTTCGTTGCGGTCCACCGCGGTCATCGGAGGAGGGCTGACGCTCGCCTTCGTCGTCGTGTGCCGGCCGGATCCGAGCGTGCTGCGGGCGGCGGCCTGCGGCGCGGTCGTCCTGCTCGCCATCGGCACGGGCCGCCGCAGGTCACTCGTCCCCGCGCTGGCCGCGGCGGTCCTGGTCCTGGTGCTGTACGACCCGTGGCTCGCGCGGAGTTACGGTTTCCTGCTCTCGGTTCTGGCGACCGGGGCGCTGCTGACCGTCGCGCCGCGGTGGAGCGATGCGCTGCGGCGCCGCGGGGTACCGGGGAGGATCGCCGAGGCGCTGGCGGCGGCCCTGGCCGCCCAGGCGTTGTGCGCGCCCGTGGTGGTGGTCTTCGCCGCCCGGGTGAGCCTGGTCGCGATCCCCTGCAACGTGCTCGCCGAGCTGGCCGTGGCGCCGGCCACGGTCCTCGGGTTCGCCGCGCTCGCGCTGGCGCCGGTCTCGCTGCCTGCGGCAGAGCTGGTGGCCAGGGTCGCGGCCTGGCCCGCCGGGTGGATCGCCGGCGTGGCCCGGGCCGGTGCCTCCCTGCCCGGGGCGGAGACGGAGTGGCCCGGCGGATGGTGGGGTGCGCTGCTGCTGGCGGGTCTCTTCGGTCTGGGGGCGCTCGGGGCCTGGAGGCTGCCCTTCCGACGGAGGATCGCAGCGGGCTGCGTCGTCCTGCTGTTCCTCGCGGTGGTGAGACCGCCGCCGTTGACCCGGCTGGTCAGCGGCTGGCCGCCGCCGGACTGGGCGTTCGCGATGTGCCAGGTGGGGCAGGGCGACGCGACGGTGTTGGCCGCCGGCGGTGGTGCTGCGGTCGTCGTGGACGCGGGGCCCGACCCGGACCTGGTGGACCGGTGTCTTCACGATCTCGGGGTCGGCTCGGTTCCCCTGGTGGTGCTGACGCACTTTCACGCGGACCATGTCGCGGGGCTGCCCGGGGTGCTGCGCGGGAGGTCGGTGGGGGCGATTCAGACGACGGGGCTCGAAGAGCCCCCAGGGCAGGCGGCGTTCGTGCGTCGCGCGGCCGCGGCGGCGGGGGTGCCCGTCGTCCGTGCGGGGGCCGGAGAGCGCAGACGCCTGGGCCCGCTGGAGTGGCAGGTGTTGTGGCCGCGGGCGCGGGCCGGTGCGGTGGGGGCGGAGGAGTCGGGGCCGAACGACGCCAGTGTCACGCTGTTCGTCCGGACCGGGCGCGGGCTGCGGCTGTTGCTCCTGGGGGACCTCGAACCACCGTCCCAGCAAGGTCTGTTGCGGGCGCATCCGGGGCTCGGACCGGTGGACGTGCTCAAGGTCGCCCACCACGGTTCGGCCCATCAGGATCCCGGGCTGATACGGGCGGTCAGACCGCGGCTGGCGTTGGTGTCGGCCGGCCGGGACAACCCGTACGGCCACCCCTCGCCCCGGACCGTCGAGGCGTTGCGGGCGGGGGGCGCGGAGGTGCTGCGGACGGACCGGGACGGTGCGATCGCGGTGACGGGGGCAGGGGCCGGGCTGCTTGCCGTGCCGAGCGTGCGGCGGCGCTGATAGGGAAATGCTTGTAAAGGAATCTTTCTAAAGATAGCTTTACATCATGTCGGAGGACGAGACGGCGGCCATGTCGCCCGGCGGCGAGCAGCCGCGCAGCGTCAGCCTCACGGACGCCCGCGCCCTGCGGGCCTACGCCCACCCCACGCGGATGACACTGGTCGGTCTGCTGCGGCGGAGCGGGCCCTTCACCGCGACCCGGGCGGCCGAGCTGACCGGGGAGTCGGTGGCCAGCTGCTCGTACCACCTGCGCATACTCGCCAAATACGGGCTGGTGGAGGAGGCGCCAGGCGGCCGGGGGAGGGAGAAGCCCTGGCGGGCGACCGCCCGGTACACCGCCTGGCCGGGCGACAGTGAGGACGCCTCCGTCGCGGAGGCGGCGGACGCGCTGAGCGTCGCCGTCGCCGAGCGGTACTTCGAGCGGGTCCTCCGGGCCATGGAGGACCGGCACCGGTTGCCCAAGGAGTGGCGGGAGGCGGAGATGTTCGGCGATTCCCTGCTCCACCTCACGCCGGACGAACTGGCCACCTTCAGCCGGCGGGTCGACGAGTTGCTGCAGCCGTACGAGGACCGCGAGGCCGACGTGGCACTGCGGCCGGAAGGAGCCAGGCCGGTCAGTGTGCTGCGGATCGCGTACCTGGACCGAGAGATTCCCGAGGAGATCCCCGAACTCCTCCACGGCGACGATGAGGAGTGAGGGATGAGAGTGACGGAACGCATACCCGCGCTGCTGCGGGAGCGGACCTTCCGGCGGTACTGGACCGGCCAGACCGTCTCGCTCGTCGGCGACCAGATCTCCCTCATCGCGATTCCGCTCGCGGCCGTGCTCGTCCTCGGTGCCGACGCCGCGGAGATGAGCTGGCTCAAGACCGCGGAACTGCTGCCCGCGCTCCTGCTCAACCTGCCCCTCGGCGCCTGGGCCGACCGGCAGGCGAAGCGGCGACGCGCCATGATCGCGGCAGACCTCGCGCGGGCTGCGTTGCTGCTGACCCTCCCCGTCGCGTATCTGCTCGACGCCCTCACCCTCGGGCAGCTCTACCTCGTGGCCTTCGGGGTCGGTGCGCTGGCCGTGCTCTTCGAGGCCTGCAACGCCTCGCTGTTCGTGGCGCTGGTCCCGACCGATCGCTATGTCCAGGCAAACTCACTGGTCAACGGCAGCCGTTCGATGGCCTGGCTGGCGGGTCCCAGCGCGGGCGGTGTACTCGTGCAGATGCTGACGGCGCCCATCGCCCTGGTCGCCGACGCCCTCACCTACCTCGTCTCGGCGGGCTATCTGGCCCGGATCAGACCCGAGGAGCCCCCGCCGGCACCGGGCGGCAAGGGCCACTTCACCCAGGGCCTGCGCTGGCTCGTCCGGGAGCGGTCCATGCGGGCGCTGTTCGCGGCATCCGGAACGATCCAGTTCTTCAACTACATGTTCCACACGCTCTTCGTGCTCTACGCCACCGTCGAACTGGGCCTCAGCGCCGGCGTTCTCGGCGCCGTGCTCGGCGCGGGAGCGGTAGGAGGGCTGATCGGCGCCGCGTGCAGCGGGGCGGTCGTACGCCGCTTCGGAATCGGCCCCTCGATCGTGTTCGGCTTCGTGGGCTTCACCGCGCCGCTGCTGCTCATACCGCTCGCCCAGGGCCCCACCGCCCTCGTCGTCGCGCTGCTGTTCACGGCGGAGTTCCTCTCCTGCGTCGCCGTCATGGTCGTCGACATCGCCGCGGCGTCCTGGCAGATGGCGCTGATACCCGAGAGCATCCGGGCCCGGGTGATGGGCGCGTTCCGTACCCTCAACCATGGCTTCCGCCCGATCGGGGCGCTCGCCGCGGGTGCGCTGGGCACGGTGCTCGGGCTGCGTCCGACCCTGTGGATCGCCACCGTCGGAGGCGTGTTCGCCGTGCTGTGGCTGCTGCCCTCGCCCCTCGCCCGTACCCGCGAACTGCCCACGCCCGCCCAGGAACCCGAACCCGCGGCCTGAGCCCGGCCGGCGTCGGCCGACCGTCAGACCAGCCACTCCCCGGCGCGCATCAGCTCCCGGTCCGCCAGCTCGTTCACCTCACGCCATGCCTTCACCGATCTGGGGGCGACCCGGAGGTAGACCCAGGTGGGCCGGTCGCGCGGATCCCAGGCCAGCTTGGCCGCGAAGGCGTCGGCCGAGGCGGTCGGCAGGTCGGTGCCCTCCACCACCTCGGCCGTGCCGTCGATCAGCACCACGTCCCGGGTGTGCCCGAGGCTGAGCCTGACCTCACCCTTCGGGGTGAGATTGCGGGCCGTGGGATTGGTCCGCCTCGTGCAGAGCAGAAGGGTCCCGCGGCCGGGCAGTCCGTCCTGGACGTCCCAGACGAAGGACAGCGGCACCAGGCAGGGTTCGTCGCAGCCGGACGCGGTCGCGACCCAGAGGTCCTCGTCCTGCGCGAGGCGGGTCAGGACGTCCTGCTTGCGCTGCAAGCGGGGTCGGGGAAGGGGCAAGGGCGGTTCATGGTCGGTCATGATCCGGACGGTACGGGAGGCGGTGTGGGGGCGCCTCGGGCCTCGGGCATCCGACCTAGGACCAGCGCCTCATGGCCGAGCCGAGGGGCGTGGCGGCAGACTCGGAATATGACCACGCATACCCAGCGAGCTTCGGACACGGATGACACCGGTGAGACGGCCGAGGCGGCCGAGGCGGCCGAGGCGGCGAAGACGGTGGGCGCGGTGGACGTGCCGGTCGAGGCCTATCTGCGGCGCATCGGAGCGGCCCGGCCGGTGCGCCCCGACCTGGCCGCTCTGCGCGACCTTCATCTGCGGCACCTGAGGACGATCCCCTTCGAGAACCTGTCGGTCCACCTCGGCGAGGACATCGTCCTGGAGGAGAAACCGCTGCTCGACAAGATCGTCGGGGCGGGCAGGGGAGGCTTCTGCTACGAACTCAACTCCACCTTCGCCGTCCTGCTGCGCGAACTCGGCTTCGCCCCCACGCTCCTTCAGGCGCGTGTCGTCGGCAAGGACGGCCGGCTGGGCATCCCGTACGACCACATGGCGGTGCTGGTGGAGACGGAGGAGGAGGGACGGTGGCTCGTGGACGTCGGGTTCGGTGACCACAGCCACTTCCCGCTGGCACTCGACGAACGGGGTGACCAGTCCGATCCCGGAGGCACGTTCCGCGTCGTGGAGACCGAGGACGGCGACCTGGACGTGCTGCGCGACGGCGAGGCGCAGTACCGGCTGGAGCCGCGGCCGCGCGTGCTCGCCGACTTCGCGGCCGGTGCCTGGTACCACCGCACCTCCCCGGACTCGCACTTCACCCGCTCCCTCGTCTGCTCCCGGCTCACCGAGGAGGGCCGGATCACCCTCAGCGGCCCCACGCTCGTCACGACCGTGTCCGGCGGGAAGCGCCATGAGCAGGTGCTGGACGGGGAGGAGGCGGTGAGGGCGGCGTACCGGGACCTGTTCGGCATCGAACTCGTCGAGCTGCCGGCCGTACGGTCGTCGCGGGCCCGTGAGGCCGCGGGCTCCGAGCCGGGCTCCGAGCCGGGCTCCGACTCGGGGTCGGGCGCGGACGGTTCGGATCCGTCCGCGTAAGGGCCGCTCGGCCCCTTACGGTGCCTCCAGCCAGCCTTCGTACTCCGCGGCGAGTTCGTCCAGCGCCGCGGAGTCCAGCCGGCCCTCCGGGTCCTCCACGACCACCAGCCACTGGGCGTCCTCGGCGTCGTCCTCGCCGGCCAGCGCGTCCCGTACGAGCTGAGGCTCCTGGGCGACCGCGAAGCGGGCGGGAAGCTCCTCGGCGACCTCCTCGGCGGCGTCGCGGTCGGGCAGTACCAGTACGTGTCGTTCACTCACCTCGCCATTCTCGGGCATGGGGAACGGTGTCAGCGGCCCGTGGGATGCTGGACGAGATGGCCACCAGGAAGAATTCGAACGACGACCTTCTCGCCCCCGTCACGCTCGCCGTGGGCCAGGAGGACCTGCTCCTCGACCGCGCCGTCCAGGAGGTGGTGGCGGCCGCGCGGGCCGCCGACGCCGACACGGACGTACGGGATCTCACCTCCGAGCAGCTCCAGCCGGGGACACTCGCCGAGCTGACGAGCCCGTCGCTCTTCGCCGAGCGCAAGGTGCTGGTCGTGCGGAACGCGCAGGACCTGTCCGCGGACACGATCAAGGACATCAAGGGGTACCTCGGCGCGCCCCTCGAGGAGATCACGCTGGTGCTGCTCCACGCGGGCGGCGTCAAGGGCAAGGGCCTGCTCGACGCGGCGCGCAAGGCGGGTGCGCGGGAGGTGGCCTGCCCGAAGACGACGAAGCCGGCGGAACGGCTGACGTTCGTACGGCAGGAGTTCCGGACGCTGGGGCGGTCGGCCACGCCCGAGGCATGCCAGGCGCTGGTCGACTCGATCGGCAGCGACCTGCGGGAGCTGGCGTCGGCGGTCGCGCAGCTGACGGCGGACGTGGAGGGGACGATCGACGAGGCGGTCGTCGGGCGGTACTACACGGGGCGGGCCGAGGCGTCGTCGTTCAACGTGGCGGACCGTGCGGTGGAGGGGCGGGCGGCGGAAGCGCTGGAGGCGCTGCGCTGGTCGCTCTCGACCGGTGTCCCGCCGGTCCTGATCACCAGCGCGCTGGCGCAGGGCGTCCGGGCGATCGGCAAGCTGTCGTCGGCGCGGGGCGGACGGCCGGCGGATCTGGCGCGGGAGCTGGGGATGCCGCCGTGGAAGATCGACCGTGTGCGGCAGCAGATGCGGGGGTGGACGCCGGACGGGGTGTCGCTGGCGCTGCGCGCGGTGGCGGAGGCGGACGCGGGCGTGAAGGGCGGGGGGGACGACCCGGAGTACGCGCTGGAGAAGGCGGTGGTCGCGGTGGCGCGGGCGGCGAGGTTGCGGCGCTAGGGGCCGTGGCCGGTTGATTCCCGCCGGGCCTCCGCCCGTCCCGCAGGAAGCCGGCAGCTTCGCGCCGGTGGGGTCCTGATCCTTGCCTGGAAGTGGCAGCAGGCCCCGGCGTCGGCGGGCCGGGGTTGGGTGCGGCGAAGGCCCCGCGGGCTCCTGGGGAAGGAGCGCGCGGGGCCTTCGGCGTGGTGCTTGTGGGCTCGTACACGCGTGGCGAACGCGTGTCGCGTACGAGTCCGGGGTGCCGGTTGGGAGCGGGAGAGAGGGCCCGCTGCGTCCCGTCCGGCGTTACATCAGAGAGCTCAGCCCTGCAGAGCGGCAACCTTGGTGGCCAGCGCCGACTTCTTGTTGGCGGCGGCGTTCTTGTGGATGACGCCCTTCGAGACAGCCTTGTCGAGCGCGCGGGAGGCGGCGCGAGAAGCCACGACGGCCTTCTCGACGTCACCCGCGGCAACGGCCTCGCGGGCCTTGCGGATCGCGGTCTTGAGCGAGGACTTGACGGCCTTGTTGCGCAGGCGCGCCTTCTCGTTCGTCTTGTTCCGCTTGATCTGGGACTTGATGTTCGCCACGAAAAGAGCCTTTTCAGGTTCGGTGTTGTTTCTGAGGTGTGCCTCTGCGCTGAGAGGGCGTACGAGACACAGCTGTCCACGGTATCAGGGCCCGTAACCTCTGCCCAAACCGAGCGGAGCCGCTCACTCGTGGGACCATGGAGCCTACGTATCCAACCGACCATCGCCCCGAGACGAGACCTTGCGTGCCCGCGACTCCTACCCACGTGCCTGAGCCGAGCCGTACCGACCCGGCGTTGATCCGTAATTTCTGCATCATCGCGCACATCGACCACGGCAAGTCCACGCTTGCCGACCGGATGCTCCAGCTGACCGGTGTGGTCGACCAGCGGCAGATGCGTGCCCAGTACCTCGACCGGATGGACATCGAGCGCGAGCGCGGCATCACGATCAAGTCCCAGGCCGTGCGTCTCCCCTGGGCGCCCACCGAGGGCGAGGGCCAGGGCAAGACCCACATCCTCAACATGATCGACACCCCCGGGCACGTCGACTTCACCTACGAGGTCTCGCGGTCCCTGGCGGCCTGTGAGGGCACGATCCTGCTGGTCGACGCCGCCCAGGGCATCGAGGCGCAGACCCTCGCGAACCTGTACCTCGCGATGGAGAACGACCTCACGATCGTTCCCGTGCTGAACAAGATCGATCTGCCCGCCGCCCAGCCGGAGAAGTTCTCCGAGGAGCTCGCCAACCTCATCGGCTGCCAGCCCGAGGACGTGCTCAAGGTCTCCGCCAAGACCGGCATGGGCGTCGAGGCGTTGCTCGACCGGGTCGTCGCGAACGTCCCGCCCCCCGTCGGCGTCGCCGACGCCCCCGCCCGCGCGATGATCTTCGACTCCGTCTACGACTCCTACCGCGGTGTCGTGACGTACGTCCGTGTCGTCGACGGCCAGCTCAACAAGCGCGAGCGCATCAAGATGATGTCGACCGGCGCCACCCACGAGCTGCTCGAGATCGGTACCAACTCGCCCGAGATGCTGCCGGCCGACGGCCTCGGCGTCGGCGAGGTCGGCTACCTGATCACCGGTGTGAAGGACGTCCGGCAGTCCAAGGTCGGTGACACGATCACCAGCCTGACCAAGGGCGCCACCGAGGCCCTCGGCGGGTACAAGGACCCCAAGCCGATGGTCTTCTCCGGCCTCTACCCGCTCGACGGCTCGGACTACCCCGAGCTGCGCGACGCCCTCGACAAGCTGCAGCTCAACGATGCCGCGCTGGTCTACGAGCCGGAGACCTCCGCTGCCCTCGGCTTCGGCTTCCGCGTCGGCTTCCTCGGCCTGCTGCACCTGGACGTGATCCGGGAGCGCCTGGAGCGTGAGTTCGGTCTCGACCTGATCGCCACCGCCCCCAACGTGGTCTACCGCGTGGTCATGGAGGACGGCAGCGAGCACACGGTCACCAACCCGAGCGAGTTCCCCGAGGGCAAGATCAACGACGTGTACGAGCCCGTCGTACGCGCCACGATCCTCGCCCCGAGCGAGTTCATCGGCTCGATCATGGAGCTCTGCCAGACCCGTCGCGGCACGCTGCTCGGCATGGACTACCTCTCCGAGGACCGGGTGGAGATCCGTTACACCCTCCCCCTCGCCGAGATCGTCTTCGACTTCTTCGACCAGCTGAAGTCCAAGACGCGCGGTTACGCCTCCCTCGACTACGAGCCCACCGGCGAGCAGGCCTCCAGCCTGGTCAAGGTCGACATCCTGCTGCACGGCGACAAGGTGGACGCCTTCTCGGCGATCACCCACAAGGACGCCGCGTACGCGTACGGTGTGCGGCTCGTCGCCAAGCTGCGCGAGCTCATCCCGCGGCAGGCCTTCGAGGTGCCCATCCAGGCCGCGATCGGCTCCCGGGTCATCGCCCGCGAGACCATCCGCGCCATCCGCAAGGACGTCCTCGCCAAGTGCTACGGCGGTGACATCTCCCGTAAGCGGAAGCTGCTGGAGAAGCAGAAGGAAGGCAAGAAGCGGATGAAGATGGTCGGCTCCGTGGAGGTCCCGCAGGAGGCCTTCATCGCCGTCCTGTCGAGCGACGACTCCGCGGGCGGCAAGGCCAAGAAGTGATCGGCTGTTCAGCTGACTGATACACCGAACGGGTCTCCGCGTGGCAGGTGCGGGGGCCCGTTCGGCGTTCGTTCTGTTATCAACCGGGTATGAAGAGGCGGCCGCCAGACTCTTACGCGTCGGACTTCGGCCATCTACTCTGATCCCCGAATCAAAGGTTACTCGCCAGTTAGATACGCACCGCCAGATCGCACCACCCGCAGGCACCGCCGCCGCCCGGAGGACGTCGTGAGCGACACACAGACCTTGATCGAGAACCGGCCGCCCTCCGTGGCGACCCTCTTCCTTGAGCGCGTCGAGCGGACTCCCGATGCGGAGGCCTATCGCTATCCGGTTCCGGCGGTTTCCGGCCAGGGGCCGGACGAGTGGAAGTCGCTCAGCTGGGGGCAGGCCGCCGAGCGGGTCTACGCCATCGCGGCCGGTCTGATCGACCTGGGGGTGCAGCCCGAGGAGCGCGTGGCCCTGGCCTCCTCCACGCGGGTGGAGTGGATCCTCTCCGACCTCGGTGTGATGTGCGCGGGAGCGGCCGTCACCACGATCTACCCGCAGACCAACGCCGAGGAATCGGCGTTCATCCTCTCCGACTCCGAGTCCAAGGTGCTGATCGCGGAGGACGCGGCCCAGGTCGCCAAGGCCCGCGAGACCCGCGCCGACCTGCCCGGTCTCCACCACGTCGTCGTCATCGACCCGACGGGCGTCGAGAGCGACGACTGGGTCCTCTCCCTCGCCGAACTGGAGAAGCGCGGCCAGGCCTACCTGGAGCGGCACGCCGACGCGGTCAAGGAGCGCGTCTCGGCGATCACCGCCGACCAGCTCGCCACCCTCATCTACACCTCGGGCACCACCGGCCGCCCCAAGGGTGTCCGCCTCCCGCACGACAACTGGTCGTACATGGCCAAGGCCATCGCCGCGACCGGTCTCGTCACCGGCGACGACGTCCAGTACCTCTGGCTGCCGCTCGCGCACGTCTTCGGCAAGGTGCTCACCTCCGGCCAGATCGAGGTCGGCCACGTCACCGCCGTCGACGGCCGCATCGACAAGATCATCGTGAACCTTCCGGTGGTCCAGCCGACCTACATGGCCGCCGTGCCCCGCATCTTCGAGAAGGTCTACAACGGCGTCGCCGCCAAGGCGCGCGAGGGTGGCGCGGCCAAGTACAAGATCTTCCAGTGGGCGGCCGGGGTGGCCCGCGAGTACGCCAAGGTCACCCAGGACAACTTCCGACGCACCGGCACCGCCTCCGCGCCCTTCGGTCTCACCGTGAAGCACAAGGTCGCCGACGCGCTGGTCTACAAGAAGCTCCGCGAGGCCTTCGGCGGCCGGCTGCGCGCCGCCGTCTCCGGCTCCGTCGCGCTGGCGCCCGAGATCGGCTTCTTCTTCTCCGGCGCGGGCATCCACATCCTGGAGGGCTACGGCCTCACGGAGTCCAGCGCCGCCTCCTTCGTCAACCCGGGTGAGGCCTATCGCACCGGCACGGTCGGCAAGCCGCTGCCCGGCTGCGAGGTCCGGATCGCCGACGACGGCGAGATCCTGCTGCGCGGCCCCGGCATCATGCAGGGCTACCACGGTCTGCCCGAGAAGACGGCCGAGGTCCTGGAGGCGGACGGCTGGTTCCACACCGGGGACATCGGCGAGCTGTCCGCCGACGGCTACCTGCGGATCACGGACCGCAAGAAGGACCTGTTCAAGACGTCCGGCGGCAAGTACATCGCGCCCACCGAGATCGAGGGCCAGTTCAAGGCCGTCTGTCCCTTCGTCTCGAACATCGTCGTCCTCGGCGCCGACCGCAACTACTGCTCCGCCCTCATCGCGCTCGACGAGCCCGCCATCCTCGGCTGGGCCGCGGAGAACGGCCTCGCGGGCAAGGCGTACGCGGAGGTCGTGGCCGCCCCGCAGACGCTGGCGATGGTCCAGGGGTACGTGGACCGGCTCAACGAGGGCCTGCAGCGCTGGCAGACGATCAAGAAGTTCCGGCTGCTGCCGCGGGACCTGGACGTGGAACACGGTGAGCTGACCCCGTCGCTGAAGATGAAGCGGCCGGTGGTGGAGCGGACGTACAAGGACCTGATCGAGGACATGTACGCGGGGGCGCGGGAGGCGTGACCGCTCCGGTCCAGCCGTAGCCGGGGTTATCCACAGGCCGGCGGCTTACGTCGGGCGGTACGGGACAATGGGCTCATGCCTTCCGTACTGCCCGATGGTGAGCCCATGCCCGAGGACGGGGTGCTGCCTGCGCACGCCCTGGAAGGGGCCGGGGACCGGCCGCTCGGGTTCTATCTGCATGTGCCGTACTGCGCGACGCGCTGCGGCTACTGCGACTTCAACACGTACACCGCGAGCGAGCTGCGCGGTGCCGGAGGCGTCCTCGCCTCCCGGGACAACTACGCGGGACAGGTCGTCGAGGAGATACGCCTCGCCCGGAAGGTGCTCGGCGACGACCCGCGGCCGGTGCGGACCGTCTTCGTCGGCGGCGGTACGCCGACGCTGCTCGCGGCCGGTGATCTCGTACGGATGCTGGGGGCGATCCGGGACGAGTTCGGGCTCGCGGACGACGCCGAGGTGACCACGGAGGCGAACCCGGAGTCGGTGGATCCGGCCTATCTGGCGGAGCTGAGGGCCGGCGGCTTCAACCGGGTGTCGTTCGGGATGCAGAGTGCCCGGCAGCACGTCCTGAAGGTCCTCGACCGTACGCACACCCCGGGGCGGCCCGAGGCGTGCGTCGCGGAGGCGCGGGCAGCGGGCTTCGAGCACGTCAACCTGGACCTGATCTACGGGACGCCGGGGGAGTCCGACGACGACTGGCGTGCGTCGCTCGAGGCGGCGATCGGAGCGGGCCCCGACCATGTCAGCGCGTACGCGCTGATCGTCGAGGAGGGGACGCAGCTGGCGCGCCGGATCCGCCGCGGCGAGGTGCCGATGACGGACGACGACGTGCACGCGGACCGGTACCTGATCGCCGACTCCGTGTTCGCCGAGGCCGGCTTCGAGTGGTACGAGGTGTCGAACTGGGCCACGTCGGAGTCCGGGCGGTGCCTGCACAACGAGCTGTACTGGCGCGGCGCCGACTGGTGGGGCGCGGGCCCGGGGGCGCACTCGCACGTGGGGGGTGTGCGGTGGTGGAACGTGAAGCACCCGGGGGCGTACGCGGCCGCCCTCTCGGCCGGGAGGTCGCCGGGCGCGGGGCGGGAGCTCCTCTCGGCGGAGGACCGGCGCGTGGAGCGGGTGCTTCTGGAGCTACGGCTCCGGGAGGGTGTGGAGCTGGAGCTCCTGCGTCCCGCCGGGCTGGCCGCCTCGCGCAAGGCGCTGGCGGACGGGCTCCTCGCGTCCGAGCCGTACGAGGCGGGGCGCGCGGTCCTGACCCTGCGGGGCCGGCTCCTTGCCGACGCGGTCGTCAGGGACCTGGTGGACTAGAGCGTGGTGCGCGCCACGGCATTCCTGGTGGGGATCCGGCAGTGATCGAACGCCGTGCTATTCATGGACCGTGACGGCTTCCGGCATATCCAGCAGGCCCTTCGACGCGGTGCTGTGCGACCTCGACAACGTGATCCGCTTCTACGACCTGGCTCCGCTGGCCGAACTCGAACGTGCTGCGGGACTGACCGAGGGCACCACCGCGAAGGTGGGCTACGCCCCTGAGACGGACCTGCCGCTCCTCCTCGGCAGGATCACCAAGGAGGAGTGGGTGAGCGCCATCGCTTCGGCGCTGTCCGGCCAGGTGTCACAGGCGCACGCCCATGGGCTGGGGGCAGCTCTTGCCGATGCTCCGTTCCGGGCCGACGAGGCGGTGGTGGCCCTGCTTCGCCAGGTGCGGCGACACATGCCCCTGGTCCTGGTGACCAACGCGACCCTCGAACTGGAGCGTGACCTCGAGTCGATGGGGTTGGCGGATCTCGCGGACCACGTCGTCAGCAGCGCCCGGGTGGGAGTGGCCAAGCCCGACCGGGAGATCTACGAGATCGCGGCGGAGCGGGCAGGAACAGTCGCCGACCGGTGCCTGTTCGTGGACGACCGGCTGGAGAACGTCCAGGCCGCCACCGCGCTCGGGATGACCGGCGTGCTCTACCGCGAGCCGGCCGACCTCCAGAAGGCGCTGGGCTCCGTGCTCGGCGGCTGAGAAGCCCTCTCCTTCGGCACCGGCCCGGTGGAAGGCCGGGGCGACCCGTCGTGACGCGGTGCGGTCATCCGGCTCCCCAGCCTCCGGGCCAGCTCATGATCGCGACCGGGAGAGGCCTCAGGGCGCCGTCACGAAGTCGATCAGCTCCTCCACCCGGCCCAGGAGCGACGGTTCCAGGTCCTTGTAGGAGTGGACCTTCGACAGGATGTGCTGCCAGGCCGCTCCCGTGTTCTGCGGCCAGCCCAGCGCGTGGCAGACGCCCGTCTTCCAGTCCTGGCCCGGGGGGACCACCGGCCATGCCGGGATGCCCACGGAGGACGGCTTCACCGCCTCCCAGACGTCGATGTACGGATGGCCCACGATCAGGACGTCCGGGGACGAGACCCGCGCCGCGATGCGGGACTCCTTCGAGCCCGGCACCAGGTGGTCGACGAGGATGCCGAGCCGCGCGTCCGCCGCCGGGCCGAAGTCCGCGACGATCGACGGGAGGTCGTCGATGCCCTCCAGGTACTCCACCACCACGCCCTCGACGCGCAGGTCGTCGCCCCAGACCCGCTCCACGAGCTCCGCGTCGTGCCGGCCCTCCACGTAGATCCGGCCCGCCCGTGCCACCCGCGCCCGCGCGCCCGGGACCGCGACGGAGCCCGAGGCCGTGCGGCTCGGGCGCGCCGGGCCGGCCGCGGGGCGGACCAGCGTCACCACCTTGCCCTCCAGCAGGAAGCCCCGCGGGTCCATCGGGAACACGCGGTGCTTGCCGAAGCGGTCCTCCAGCGTGACCGTGCCCGCCTCGCAGCGGATCACCGCTCCGCAGAAGCCTGTCGAGACCTCCTCCACCACGAGGTCCACCTCCGCCGGCACCTCCGGCACCGGGGCGGATCGCTTCCAAGGGGGCGTCAGATCCGGGTTGTAGCTGCGCATTCGGGCGACGTTATGCGACGGAGAAGCGCCGTGCCAGCTCATCCCGCTGGCGCCGCACGAACGCCGCGTCCACCACCGCCCCGTGCCCCGGCACGTACAGCGCGTCCTCCCCGCCCAGCGCCAGCAGCCGGTCCAGGGCCGCCGGCCAGCGCGAGCCGACGGCGTCACTGCCGGCCTGCGGCTCGCCCGACTCCTCGACGAGGTCGCCGCAGAAGACGACCTCCACCCCGTCGACGTCCGGGACCAGCAGCGCCAGGTCGTGACCCGAGTGCCCCGGCCCGACGTTGGCCAGCAGCACCTGGCGGCCGCCCAGGTCCAGCGTCCACTCGCCCGACACCATGTGCCCCGGAAGGACGAGGGTGTCCACGGCCTCCGTCGCCGCCGACTCCGCCACCCCTTGTCGTACCGCGTCCTCCCGCAGCGCGTGCCGCTCCCGCCGCATCAGCTCGTCCAGGCCCACCGCCCCGAACACCTCCGCCCCCGCGAAGACCGCCGTGCCCAGCACATGATCGAAGTGCGGGTGACTCAGTGCGATGTGCGTCACTCTCCGGCCGCCCGTGAGCGCCTCCGCCTGCGCCCGCAGCTCGGCGCCCTCGGCGAGCGTCGAGCCCGTGTCGTAGAGCAGCACGGCCCGCTCGCCCAGCACCAGGCCCACCGTGGCGTCCCAGCCGGGCAGCCGACGCCTGCCCACCCCGTTACCGAGCCGCTCCCAGCCGTACTCTTCCCAATCGACATCCATACCGCGACGCTATCCGCAACGACGTGGCCTCCGACACGGCCTCCTTGCCAGGAGCGATGCCCGCCGCCGTACACTGGCCGGGGGATTCCTGGCACTCGAACAGGGCGAGTGCCAAATGCGGAGCAACCGATACGACAGCTGGAGGTGTGCGCGATGCTCAGCGAACGCAGACTCGAGGTGCTGCGCGCCATCGTCCAGGACTATGTCGGGACGGAGGAGCCGGTCGGCTCCAAGGCGCTCACGGAGCGCCACAAGCTCGGCGTCTCGCCCGCCACCGTGCGCAACGACATGGCCGTCCTGGAGGACGAGGGCTACATCGCCCAGCCTCACACCAGCGCCGGACGCATTCCGACCGACAAGGGCTACCGCCTCTTCGTCGACCGGCTCGCCGGCGTCAAGCCGCTGTCGACGCCCGAGCGGCGCGCTATCCACAACTTCCTCGACGGAGCCGTCGACCTCGACGACGTCGTCGGGCGCACGGTGCGGCTGCTCGCGCAGCTGACCCGGCAGGTCGCCGTCGTGCAGTACCCGTCGCTGACCCGCTCGACGGTCCGCCACGTGGAGCTGCTCGCGCTGGCCCCGGCCCGGCTGATGCTGGTGCTGATCACGGACACCGGCCGGGTCGAGCAGCGGATGATCGACTGCCCGGCACCGTTCGGCGAGGCCTCGCTCGCGGACCTGCGAGCCCGGCTCAACAGCCGCGTCGTCGGCCGCCGTTTCGCGGACGTGCCGCAGCTGGTGCAGGATCTTCCGGAGTCCTTCGAGGAGACGGAGGACCGCGGCACGGTCTCGACGGTGCTCGCGACCCTGCTCGAAACCCTGGTGGAGGAGCATGAGGAGCGGTTGATGATCGGCGGCACCGCCAATCTCACCCGCTTCGGCCATGACTTCCCCCTCACGATCAGGCCCGTTCTCGAAGCACTGGAGGAGCAGGTCGTGCTCCTCAAGCTGCTGGGCGAGGCCAAGGACTCGGGCATGACCGTACGGATCGGGCACGAGAACGCCCATGAGGGCCTCACCTCCACGTCCGTCGTCGCGGTCGGCTACGGTTCGGGCGACGAGGCAGTCGCCAAACTCGGCGTGGTCGGACCGACCCGCATGGACTACCCCGGAACGATGGGAGCGGTACGCGCAGTGGCACGTTACGTCGGACAGATCCTGGCGGAGTCGTAAGTGGCCACGGACTACTACGCCGTACTCGGCGTGCGCCGCGACGCGTCCCAGGACGAGATCAAGAAGGCATTCCGGCGGCTCGCCCGCGAGCTGCACCCGGATGTCAATCCCGATCCGAAGACGCAGGAGCGGTTCAAGGAGATCAACGCCGCCTACGAGGTGCTGTCGGACCCGCAGAAGAAGCAGGTCTACGACCTCGGTGGCGACCCGCTGTCCGCGTCCGGCGGCGGTGGTGGAGCCGGTGGCTTCGGCCAGGGCGGCTTCGGGAACTTCTCGGACATCATGGACGCCTTCTTCGGTACGGCGTCACAGCGAGGGCCGCGCTCGCGCACACGCCGCGGCCAGGACGCCATGATCCGGCTGGAGATCGACCTCAACGAGGCCGCCTTCGGCACGACGAAGGACATCCAGGTCGACACGGCGGTCGTCTGTACGACCTGCTCCGGCGAGGGTGCCGCGCCCGGCACGTCCGCCCAGACCTGTGACATGTGCCGCGGCCGCGGTGAGGTCTCGCAGGTCACGCGGTCCTTCCTGGGCCAGGTCATGACCTCCCGCCCCTGCCCCCAGTGCCAGGGCTTCGGCACGGTCGTCCCGACCCCGTGCCCCGAGTGCGCGGGCGACGGACGGGTCCGTTCGCGGCGCACGCTCACCGTGAAGATCCCGGCCGGTGTCGACAACGGCACGCGCATCCAGCTCGCGGGCGAGGGCGAGGTCGGTCCCGGCGGCGGCCCCGCCGGTGACCTGTACGTCGAGATCCACGAGGTCCCGCACGAGGTCTTCCAGCGCCGTGGCGACGACCTGCACTGCACGGTCACCATTCCGATGACGGCGGGAGCGCTCGGTACGAAGGTGCCGTTGCAGACGCTCGACGGGATGGAGGAGGTCGACATCCGCCCGGGCACCCAGTCCGGCCAGTCGATCCCGCTGCACGGGCGCGGCATCACGCACCTGCGTGGTGGCGGCCGCGGCGACCTGATCGTGCACGTCGAGGTGACCACGCCGTCGAAGCTCGACGCCGAGCAGGAGCGGCTGCTGCGCGAACTGGCGAAGCTGCGCGGCGAGGAGCGGCCGACGGGCCAGTTCCAGCCGGGTCAGCAGGGGCTGTTCTCGCGGTTGAAGGACGCGTTCAACGGGCGGTAGGCGGGGTGGCTGGGGGTCCGGGGGTCGTCCCCCGGGTCGGCACTGTCAGCCGGGTCGGCAGGGGCTGTTCTCGCGGTTGAAGGACGCGTTCAACGGGCGGTAGGCGGGGTGGCTGGGGGTCCGGGGGTCGTCCCCCGGGTCGGCACTGTCAGCCGGGTCAGCAGGGGCTGTTCTCGCGGTTGAAGGACGCGTTCAACGGGCGGTAGGCGGGGTGGCTGGGGGTCCGGGGGTCGTCCCCCGGGTC
>NZ_JBHUYJ010000042.1:63825-64219 GCF_042668715.1 Streptomyces sp. NPDC057271 | reverse complement strand
GCGTTGATTTTTGGCACGCTGTTGAGTTCTCAAGGAACGGACGCTTCCTTTGTACTCACCCTCTCGGGCTTTCCTCCGGGCTTCCCTTCGGTCTTGCGTTTCCGACTCTATCAGATCTTTTCGATCCGATTTCCTCGATGCTTTCCGGCTTCTCGGCTTTCCCGATCCGCTTTCCGGCGTTGATCCGACTTTATCAGAAGTTCTGAGTCGGAATTCCCGCCCCGCTCGGTCATCCGTCCGGGCACACGAAGGTGCCGGGGCTTCCCTTGCTGGCGGAGCCGTAAACGTACTGGAGCGGGGGGGCCCCAGGCCAACCCCAACCCCCCCCTCCCCCTTCTCTCCTTTCCCGGAGACGCCCGAACCGCCCCTCCAGCCCCCCCCGCCAAAAGAAGGA
>NZ_JBHUYJ010000042.1:19647-63815 GCF_042668715.1 Streptomyces sp. NPDC057271 | reverse complement strand
GCGGGGCTCCCCCCCCGTTTGGTCCGTCCGCAGGAAAAAAGGGGGGGTTGGGGCCTCCCTTGGTGGGGGAACCAGAAAACGCCCGGGATCGGCCCCCCCCACCCCACCCCCCCCCCCCCCGCTACCAGTTGGCGCTGGTCAGGCCGGGGCCTGAGCCGTCCGTCAGACCTCCACGACCACCGGGAGGATCATCGGGCGCCGGCGGTAGGTGTCCGAGACCCATTTGCCGACCGAGCGGCGAATCAGCTGCTGGAGCTGGTGGGGCTCGACCACGCCGTCCTGGGCCGACTTGTTCAGTGCCTGCTCGACCTTCGGGATCACGGCGTCGAACGCCGCGTCGTCGATGCCGGAACCACGGGCGTGGATGTTCGGGCCGCTGACGATCTTTCCGGTCGAGGCGTCGACCACGACGAAGACCGAGATGATCCCCTCGTCGCCGAGGATGCGGCGGTCCTTCAGAGAGGACTCCGTGACATCTCCGACCGAGAGGCCGTCGACGTAGACGTAGCCCGCCTGGACCTTGCCCACGATCCTGGCCTTGCCGTCGACCAGGTCGACCACGACGCCGTCCTCGGCGATGACGATGTGGTCCTTGGGGACACCCGTCATCGCGCCGAGCTCGGCGTTCGCGCGCAGGTGGCGCCACTCGCCGTGGACCGGCATCAGGTTCTTCGGCCTGCAGATGTTGTAGAAGTACAGCAGCTCGCCGGCGGAGGCGTGGCCCGAGACGTGGACCTTGGCGTTGCCCTTGTGGACGACGTTGGCGCCCCAGCGGGTCAGGCCGTTGATCACGCGGTAGACCGCGTTCTCGTTGCCCGGGATGAGCGACGACGCCAGGATCACGGTGTCGCCCTGGACGATCCGGATCTGGTGGTCGCGGTTGGCCATGCGGGAGAGGGCTGCCATGGGCTCGCCCTGGGAGCCCGTACAGACCAGCACGACCTCGTCGTCCGGGAGGTCGTCGAGGGTCTTCACGTCGACGACCAGACCGGCCGGGACGCGGAGGTAGCCCAGGTCGCGCGCGATACCCATGTTGCGGACCATCGAGCGGCCCACGAAGGCCACGCGGCGGCCGTACTCGTGCGCCGCGTCGAGGATCTGCTGGATGCGGTGCACGTGGCTGGCGAAGCTGGCCACGATGATGCGCTTCGGGGCGTTGGCGAAGACGTTCCGCAGGACGGTGGAGATGTCCTTCTCCGGCGGGACGAAGCCCGGGACCTCGGCGTTCGTCGAGTCGGACAGCAGGAGGTCGATGCCCTCCTCGCTGAGCCGCGCGAACGCGTGGAGGTCGGTGAGCCGGCCGTCCATCGGGAGCTGGTCCATCTTGAAGTCGCCGGTGGCGACGGCCATGCCCGCGGGGGTGCGGATGGCGACCGCGAGCGCGTCCGGGATGGAGTGGTTGACCGCGATGAACTCGCAGTCGAAGGAGCCCAGGTTCTCCCTGTCGCCCTCCTTCACCTCAAGGGTGTAGGGGCGGATGCGGTGCTCCTGGAGCTTCGCCTCGATCAGCGCGAGGGTGAGCTTGGAGCCGATGAGCGGGATGTCCGGCTTGAGCCGGAGCAGGTAGGGGACGCCGCCGATGTGGTCCTCGTGGCCGTGCGTGAGCACGATGCCTTCGACCTCGTCGAGGCGGTCCTTGATGATGGTGAAGTCGGGCAGGATCAGGTCGACGCCGGGCTGCTCCTCCTCGGGGAAGAGGACACCGCAGTCGACGATCAGCAGCCGGCCGTCGTACTCGAAGACCGTCATGTTGCGGCCGATCTCACCGAGCCCGCCGAGCGGGGTGACGCGCAGGCCGCCCTTGGGCAGCTTCGGCGGGGCGCCGAGTTCAGGATGCGGATGACTCAAAAGACTCTCCTCACCACACGCGCCACGTACCGCTTGGGCACGTGGCGCGCATGACATTCGTGCACTTGCTGTTGTCAGTCGATCGTTCGCCGATCGGATATTCAGTTGTGAAGTCTGTATCTAGATCTCTACCCCGCCGGCGGCGAGATCGATCTTGAGCTGGGCGGTCTCCTCGGGCGAAAGCTCCACGAGGGGCAGTCGCAGGGGGCCCGCGGGGAGGCCCTGCAGGGCGAGCGCGGCCTTGGTGGTCATGACGCCCTGCGTACGGAACATGCCCGTGTAGATCGGCAGCAGTCGCTGGTGGATCTCGGTGGCCTTCTGGACCTCACCGTTCAGGTGGGCGTCGAGGAGGGCGCGGAGCTCGGGCGAGACGACATGGCCGACGACGGAGACGAAGCCGCAGGCGCCCACGGAGAGCAGCGGCAGGTTGAGCATGTCGTCGCCGGAGTACCAGGCGAGGCCGGATCGGGCGATGGCCCAGCTGGCGCGCCCGAGGTCGCCCTTGGCGTCCTTGTTGGCGACGATCCGGGGGTGCTCGGCGAGCCGGACGAGCGTCTCGGTGTCGATCGGGACACCACTCCGGCCCGGGATGTCGTAGAGCATGACCGGGAGGCCGGTGGCATCGGCGATGGCCGAGAAGTGCCGGTGCAGGCCCTCCTGCGGGGGCTTGTTGTAGTACGGCGTGACGGCCAGGAGGCCGTGTGCGCCGTCGCGCTCTGCGGTTCGGGCCAGCTCGATGGAGTGGTGGGTGTCGTTGGTGCCGACGCCGGCGACGACGTGGGCCCGGTCGCCGACCGCCTCCAGTACCGCTCGTACCAGCTCCGATTTCTCCGCGTCGCTGGTGGTCGGGGACTCGCCGGTGGTGCCGTTGATGACGAGGCCGTCGTTGCCGGCGTCCACCAGATGGGCGGCGAGTCGCTGGGCACCGTCGAGGTCGAGTGCGCCGTCCGCCGTGAAGGGCGTGACCATGGCGGTGAGGACCCTCCCGAAGGGGGTCTGCGGAGTGGAGATCGGAGCCATGGGTAACACGCTACTCGCTGCTCATCGCCCGGTGTCCCCTCGGGGGACGTGAGAAAGGGAGCCCGGCACTGCCTGCTCGGGGGTTCAAGCAGTGCCGGGTCCGTTTGATCAGCCTAGATGAACTTCGTGAAACGTCGCAATACGGACACTTCGCGTGACGTGGTCGTACATCTGTGCTTTACGGGGCCACACGGCCGTTCTTGTTGAACGCGTCGTACGTGAGCGGCATGAGCTGGGCCCAGTGCTGCTCCATCTTCTCGCCGACCATCTCGATCTCGCGCTGCGGGAAGGACGGCACCTTGGCCAGCTCGTGCTGGGTGCGCAGGCCGAGGAAGTGCATCAGCGAGCGCGCGTTGCACGTGGCGTACATCGAGGAGAAGAGGCCCACGGGCAGGACCGCGCGGGCCACCTCGCGGGCGACGCCCGCCGCGAGCATCTCCTGGTAGGCCGTGTACGCCTGCACGTACGAGTCCTCCATGACGCGGCCGGTCAGCTGCTGCTGGGCCTCGGTGCCCTCGACGAAGACGTACTTGCCGGGGCGGCCCTCCTGGACGAGCTTGCGGGAGGCGTCGGGGACGTAGAAGACCGGCTCCAGCTCCCTGTAGCGGCCCGACTCCTCGTTGTACGACCAGCCGACACGGTGCCGCATGAACTCGCGGAAGACGAAGATCGGGGCACTGATGAAGAAGGTCATCGAGTTGTGCTCGAAGGGGCTGCCGTGCCGGTCCCGCATCAGGTAGTTGATGAGCCCCTTGGACCGCTCGGGGTCCTTCTGCAGCTCGTCGAGCGACTGCTCACCCGCCGTGGAGACGCGGGCCGCCCACAGCACGTCCGAGTCGGCGGCGCTGTGCTTCACCAGCTCGACGGTCACATCGCTGCGGAAACTGGGCTTGAGATCTGCTGCGGGGGTGTCGGTCACCGGCGGGGTCCTTCCAAAGTGCGTCGCTCGGGCGGCGCCCACTCTACGGGGAGCCACCGACAGCCGAGCCCCTCGCCCGCTCCCCCACCCACCCGGACCACTTTCTTTGGCCAATCCGGGGAAATCGGGCACCGGACGGTGACTTTGGTCGTCTTCTTCCGTGACACACCACACGAGCTCCGAGGAGAGTGGCCCAGATGTTCAGCCGGCGAGAGGCCGTCCCGTTCGCATTCGTCGCCGAGGCCGACCGCTTCCGCAGTAACGTCACTCCGCCGCCCAGGGAGCGCCTCAGCGTCTCTCAGGTCGCGGGCCGTACGCTGGTCGGGCTGACCGTCGTGGCCGGTCTCGTCGGATCGCTGCTCTTCGGGATGCCGTCCATGCAGTCGGGGGCGGCCGACGGTCACCGGCAGCAGTCCCAGGCCTCCGACGGCCGCTGATCAGAACGGCCCCCCTGAGGTGGCCCGGTCGAGACCACCTGGGTAGCCTCACCGGGCACAGCCCCTTCGAGCGTGCTTGTGAGTGAGGACCAGTCGTGCCCCTGACTTTTCTGACGGCCGACCGCGCTTTTGACGCGACCGACGACGTCGCGCTGCCTTTCGACGACCACGACCAGTGGCGTCGGCCCTACCGGCCGGGTCCCTGGCGCGTCGGGGCGGCGGCGCTCGCGCTGCTGCTGGCGTCGTTCGTGCTCCTCGCCGCGGTGATCATCGTCGCCGCCGGCGCGATGAGCGGTGCCGTCGTCACGTTCGTCCTGGCGGCCCTGATCATCGTCTCCGCGCTGCGGATGCTGCGGGTGGGCACCTGGGTGAGCCGGCACGGCGTGCGCCGGGTCGGCTTCTTCACCACCACCACCGTGGCGTGGACCCGGGTGACGCAGGTGCGTACGGTGCAGCAGCCCGTGCGGTGGCTGGGGCTGCCGCGGACCGTCCAGGGCCAGGCCCTGATTCTCGTACGGCAGGGTGGTGGGGGGGGGGGTGGGGTGGAGGGAGACAAAGACGAAGTCCTCTCCCGCATCGAGGCGTTCGACCGCGCGGCGGACACCGTCGAGGCGTGGAACGCCGAGTACGGCGTCGCCGCTGTACCCGCCGCTACGCGCTGACCGTACGGCCCGCGTGCAGCGCGATCGCGCGCTGCATGGCCTTGCGGGCGCGCGGGGTGTCGCGGGCGTCGTGATAGGCGACCGCGAGCCGGAACCAGCAGCGCCAGTCGTCCGGGGCGTCCTCGGTCTCGGCGCGACGCTTCGCGAAGACCTCGTCGGCCGATTCCCGGTCGATGCGGCCGCCCGCCGTACGCCTCAACTCGTCCAACGGCAGGCCGCCTTCGGCCTCCAGCTCGCGGGCGAGCCGCTGCGCGTTCCGCGCGAAGGCGGTGTTCTTCCAGAGGAACCAGCCGCCCACACCGGGGAGCAGGAACGCGACCGCGCCCATGGCCATGGCGAGAGGTTCGCCGGTCAGCAGGAGCAGGACCCCCTCCATCGCCACCACGCCGAAGACGAGGACGAGAGCGGTGGCGAGGAAGACGTACGTGATCTTTCCACCCATGGCCGTCAGCCCAGGTCCAGGAAGTGTTCCAGGCCGAAGGTGAGGCCCGGGGTGGAGACGACACGGCGGGCGCCCAGAAGGATGCCCGGCATGAAGCTGGAGTGGTGCAGGGAGTCGTGACGGATCGTCAGCGTCTCGCCCTCGCCGCCGAGCAGCACCTCCTGGTGGGCCAGCAGGCCCCGGAGCCGTACGGCGTGCACCGGGACGCCGTCGACGTCCGCGCCGCGCGCCCCTTCCAGCCCGGTCGCGGTCGCGTCCGGCTGGTCGCCGAGGCCGACCTCGGCGCGTGCGGCGGCGATCAGCTGGGCGGTACGGGTGGCGGTGCCGCTGGGGGCGTCCACCTTGTTCGGGTGGTGCAGCTCGACGACCTCGACGGACTCGAAGTACGGGGCTGCGATCTGGGCGAACTTCATGGTCAGCACGGCGCCGATGGAGAAGTTCGGGGCGATCAGGACGCCGGTCCCCGGGGAGGCGGCGAGCCAGGAGTTCAGTTGCGCGAGGCGGTCCTCGGTCCAGCCGGTCGTGCCGACGACCGCGTGGATACCGTGACGCACGCAGTAGTCGAGGTTGCCCATCACCGAGTCCGGGGTGGTCAGTTCGACCGCGACCTGGGCACCCGACTCGGCGAGCGTCTCCAGCTTGTCGCCGCGGCCGAGCGCCGCGACCAGTTCCATGTCCTCGGCGGCCTCGACGGCCCGTACGGCCTCGGAGCCGATACGGCCCCTGGCTCCGACGACCGCCACGCGCAGCTTGCTCATTGCTCTCTGAACTCCTTCTAGGAGACGGATTCGTGCAGGCGTGCCGCCTGCTTGTCCTTCAGCGGCCCTATGGCGGACAGCGAGGGACGCTGTCCGAGCACATCACGGGCGACCTCGCGGACCTCGTCCGGGGTGACGGCGGCGATCCGGGCGAGCATGTCGTCGACCGACATCTGGGTGCCCCAGCACAGCTCGCTCTTGCCGATGCGGTTCATCAGCGCGCCCGTGTCCTCCAGGCCGAGGACGGTCGAGCCGGAGAGCTGGCCGACGGCACGGGTGATCTCGTCGTCGGTCAGCCCGTCGGAGGCGACCTTGTCGAGCTCGTCGCGGCAGATCTTCAGCACGTCGTGGACCTGGCTGGGGCGGCAGCCCGCGTACACCCCGAAGAGACCGCAGTCGGCGAAGCCGGAGGTGTACGAGTACACGCTGTAGGCCAGGCCGCGCTTCTCGCGGACCTCCTGGAAGAGGCGCGAGGACATGCCGCCGCCGAGGGCCGTGTTCAGTACGCCCAGGGCCCAGCGGCGCTCGTCGGTGCGGGCCAGGCCCGGCATGCCGAGGACCACATGGGCCTGCTCGGTCTTGCGGCCCAGGACCTCGACGGCGCCGGCGGTGCGGATCGTGCGCCGGCCGCCGCGGGGGGCGACGGGGACCGCGTCCGTGCGGGAGAGGGCGCCGGCCTTCTCGAAGGCGCGGCGGACCTGTCGTACGACGGTGGCGTGGTCGATGTTGCCCGCGGCGGCGACGACCAGGTGCGTCGGGTCGTAGTGCTTCTTGTAGAAGCGGGCGATCCGGCCGCGGTCGAGGGCGTTGATCGTGTCGACCGTGCCGAGGACCGGGCGGCCCAGCGGGGTGTCGCCGAACATCGTGTGCGCGAACAGGTCGTGCACGACGTCGCCCGGGTCGTCCTCGGTCATCGCGATCTCTTCGAGGATGACCCCGCGCTCGGCGTCGACGTCGTCCTCGAGGATCAGCGAGCCGGTCAGCATGTCGCAGACCACGTCGATGGCGAGCGGCAGGTCGGTGTCGAGGACCCGCGCGTAGTAGCAGGTGAACTCCTTCGCCGTGAAGGCGTTCATCTCTCCGCCGACCGCGTCGAGCGCGGAGGAGATGTCGAGGGCACTGCGTCGCCCGGTGCCCTTGAAGAGGAGGTGCTCCAGGTAGTGCGTGGCGCCGTTGAGCGTGGGCGTCTCGTCGCGCGAGCCGACGTGCGCCCAGATGCCGAAGGTGGCGGAGCGCACGGACGGGAGGGTCTCGGTCACGATCCGCAGGCCGCCGGGGAGGGTGGTGCGGCGGACCGTGCCGATGCCGTCCCTGCCCGGGAGAAGCGTTTGGGTACGGGCGACGGCCCGCCCCTCCGAAGAGGGGCGGGCCGTCACACGGGAACTACGGGACGTCACTGGTCGGTGTCGTCCTTCTCGGCGTCGCCGGCAGCGTTCTCGTCGTCTGCGATCACGGGGATCAGGGAGAGCTTGCCGCGCTGGTCGATCTCGGCGATCTCGACCTGGACCTTGGAGCCGACCGCGAGCACGTCCTCGACGTTCTCCACGCGCTTGCCACCGGCGAGCTTGCGGATCTGCGAGATGTGCAGCAGGCCGTCCTTGCCCGGGAGCAGGGACACGAACGCACCGAAGGTGGTGGTCTTGACGACCGTACCCAGGTAGCGCTCGCCGACCTCCGGCATGGTCGGGTTGGCGATGCCGTTGATCGTGGCACGGGCGGCCTCGGCGGCCGGGCCGTCGGCGGCACCGATGTAGATGGTGCCGTCGTCCTCGATCGTGATGTCGGCGCCGGTGTCCTCCTGGATCTGGTTGATCATCTTGCCCTTGGGGCCGATGACCTCACCGATCTTGTCCACCGGGATCTTGACGGTGATGATGCGCGGCGCGTTCGGGGACATCTCGTCCGGAACGTCGATCGCCTCGTTCATCACGTCGAGGATGTGCAGACGCGCGTCACGGGCCTGCTTCAGCGCGGCGGCCAGGACCGAGGCGGGGATGCCGTCGAGCTTGGTGTCGAGCTGGAGCGCCGTGACGAAGGTCTTCGTACCGGCGACCTTGAAGTCCATGTCGCCGAAGGCGTCCTCCGCACCGAGGATGTCGGTGAGGGCGACGTAGTGGGTCTTGCCGTCGATCTCCTCGGAGATCAGACCCATGGCGATACCGGCGACGGGGGCCTTCAGCGGCACACCGGCGTTCAGCAGCGACATGGTGGAGGCGCAGACCGAGCCCATGGACGTGGAGCCGTTGGAGCCGAGGGCCTCGGACACCTGACGGATCGCGTACGGGAACTCCTCGCGCGTCGGCAGCACCGGCACGATGGCGCGCTCGGCGAGCGCGCCGTGGCCGATCTCGCGGCGCTTGGGCGAGCCCACGCGGCCGGTCTCACCGACGGAGTACGGCGGGAAGTTGTAGTTGTGCATGTAGCGCTTGCGGGTCACCGGGGAGAGGGTGTCCAGCTGCTGCTCCATGCGGAGCATGTTGAGGGTGGTGACGCCCAGGATCTGGGTCTCGCCACGCTCGAACAGCGCCGAGCCGTGCACGCGCGGGATGGCCTCGACCTCGGCGGCGAGGGTACGGATGTCCGTGATCCCGCGGCCGTCGATGCGGACCTTGTCCTTGATGATCCGCTCGCGGACCAGCTTCTTGGTCAGCGCGCGGTAGGCACCGGAGATCTCCTTCTCGCGGCCTTCGAAGGCCGGGAGGAGCTTCTCGGCGGCAAGCTCCTTGACGCGGTCGAGCTCGGCCTCGCGCTCCTGCTTGCCGGCGATCGTGAGCGCCTGGGCGAGCTCGCTCTTGACCGCGGCGGTGAGCGCCTCCAGGACGTCGTCCTGGTAGTCGAGGAAGACCGGGAACTCGCCGGTGGGCTTGGCGGCCTTGGCGGCGAGGTCCGACTGGGCCTTGCAGAGGACCTTGATGAAGGGCTTCGCGGCCTCGAGACCGGCGGCGACGATCTCTTCGGTCGGCGCCTCGGCGCCGCCCTTGACGAGCTCGATGGTCTTCTCGGTGGCCTCGGCCTCGACCATCATGATCGCGACGTCGCCGTCCTCCAGGACGCGACCGGCGACGACCATGTCGAAGACGGCGTCCTCGAGCTCGGTGTGCGTCGGGAACGCGACCCACTGGCCCTGGATCAGGGCGACACGGGTGCCGCCGATCGGGCCGGAGAAGGGCAGGCCGGCCAGCTGCGTGGAGCAGGAGGCGGCGTTGATGGCGACCACGTCGTAGAGGTGGTCGGGGTTGAGCGCCATGATCGTCTCGACGATCTGGATCTCGTTGCGCAGGCCCTTCGCGAAGGAGGGGCGCAGCGGGCGGTCGATCAGGCGGCAGGTGAGGACGGCGTCCTCGGAGGGGCGGCCTTCCCGGCGGAAGAAGGAGCCGGGGATCTTGCCGGCCGCGTACATCCGCTCCTCGACGTCCACCGTGAGGGGGAAGAAGTCGAGCTGGTCCTTGGGCTTCTTCGACGCGGTGGTGGCCGAAAGGACCATCGTGTCGTCGTCCAGGTACGCCACGGCGGAGCCGGCGGCCTGCTTGGCCAGGCGGCCCGTCTCGAAGCGGATGGTGCGGGTGCCGAAGGTGCCGTTGTCGATGACGGCCTCGGCGTAGTGGGTCTCGTTCTCCACTAGCGGTTTCTCCTACTTTCGTCTTTTCGTCCGTCGGCCCGTGTGGCCGGGGACGGTCGTCGAGGAGAAGCGCGCCTTCGGATGCGGGCCGGTCTTCGATCGAAGCACCCGGGGATTGTGGGGTCCGGGGGCCACTACCGAGGACCGGCGGCGTGCCGGCGGCCTCTCACTCGTGAATGTGGCGTTGTGTGACCAGACTAAGTGCCGGTCGGTACATCGCGCACGTACAGCAAAGGGAGCGGCCCCCTAAAAGTGGGAACCGCTCCCTTCACGGCGTCCTTACTTGGCACCGCCGGCCGCACCGCGGCGGATGCCGAGGCGGTCGACCAGGGCACGGAAGCGCTGGATGTCCTTCTTGGCCAGGTACTGCAGCAGGCGGCGACGCTGGCCGACCAGGATCAGCAGACCACGACGGGAGTGGTGGTCGTGCTTGTGCTGCTTGAGGTGCTCGGTCAGGTCCGAGATGCGGCGGGAGAGCATCGCGACCTGAACCTCGGGGGAGCCGGTGTCGCCCTCCTTCTGGCCGAACTCGGCGAAAATCTGCTTCTTCGTAGCGGCGTCGAGAGACACTCGGTACTCCTCTGGTGTTCGTGCGCCCACGAGTGCCCCTGGTCTTGGTCTCAGGGGAGCTTCCGTGACTCGGAGGCGAAGGTCCGATGAGCGCAGCTCCCAGAGAATCCTCTGAATCCGAGGATTCGGGGCACTTCCGGGAGCGCGTACACAAACGGCCGTTACACAGGGTACCAGGGGGTTCAGGACGTCATCGCCCGGATGGAGTGGTAGACGTCGAAGACCGCGAGACAGAGCGGCAGCAGTGTGAGGAGGACGAAGGTCTCGGCGATCTCCAGGAAGCGTCCCCAGAACGGCGTGACGCCCTTGCGCGGGACGATCAGGCCGATGGCGGTGATCAGGGCCGCGACACCGGCGATGGCCGCGGAGAGCCAGATCGTACGGATGTCGAGGCCGGTGCCGTCACCCTTGAGCGCGTCCGTGATCAGCTCCACGGGCGGGTTGAGGCAGAGACCCAGTCCGAGCAGCACGAGGGCACCGAGGCCGGCCCCGAGGGCGCAGCCGACCTGTGCGGTGTAGCGGAAGAGATGGGCGCGCATCAGCATGGCGACGCCGGTGGCGAGGGCGAGGAGCTGGCCCCAGATGTTCTCGGAGAAGCCCAGCACGGCGGAGGCGGAGACGGCGACGAGGGCGCAGCCGCCGACGAGGCCGACCAGCAGTTCGTGGCCCCGGCGGGCCTGTGCGGCGATGCGGACGGCGTCGACCGGGCCCTGGGGCTCGGCCTCGGTGCCGTAACCGCCGACGCTGGTCCTGGGGGGATCGAAGCCGATCGGGAGCCTGGCGAAGCGGGTGGAGAGCCCGGGCAGGAAGGCGAGGGCGCCGACGGCGAGGGGCGCGCAGACCGCGGCGGTCTCGGCCGGCGTCAGCTTCGTCAGGACGGCCACGAAGGTGACCAGGAGGCCGACGGCCGAGGCGAAGACGAACGCGACGAACGGGCCGTCCCCGCCCGGAGAGACGATCGTCAGGATCACGGCGCAGACCAGTACGGCGGCGCAGGCGAGGAGGAACTGGAGCTTGCCGATGCCGTGCCCGGCCGTGAGGGGGAGCAGCCCGGAACCGGCGACGGCCGCGTTCGCCATCGCTCCCATGCCCAGCGCGACGGCGGAGCCGCGGTCGTCGTAGACCCGCGCGCGGACGGCGGCGAGCGCCAGGAGCAGCACCGCGGTGACGGCGGCGAGGATGCCGGGCAGGCCGTGCATGTCGTGCCGGGGATCCGCCGTCCACAGGACGAAGCCGAGCAGGAGCAGCAGGACCGAGCCGCCGAAGAGGCCGGCGCCGCGCATCAGCGCGTCGGACCAGAGCGTGCGGTCGCGGGCGACGGCGGAGGCCACCGCGTCCGAGACGTCGTCGAAGACGGCCGGCGGGAGGGACTCGGCGAAGGGCCGCAGCGAGAGCAGCTCACCGTCGAGGATGCGCTGCGCCGCGAGCGAGCGGCCGCCGTCGAGGACGGTGCCGTCGCGGCGGACCAGGTGGTAGCCGACCGGGGCGCCGGGGGCGGGGGTCTGGCCGGAGAGGCGGAGGACCTCCGGGTAGAGGTCGGCGACCGCGATGTCTTCGGGCAGCGCGACATCGACGCGACCGTCGGGTGCGACGACCGTGACCCGGCAGAATCCGGTGCCGCCGTGGAACACGGTCGCGGGGGCCGACTGGCCTGCTCCGCCGGCCGTGGCTGGGGCCGTCATACTCACCTGCTGCTTCCCCTCGTGGTGATCCTGGCCGGCAGGACCGACCTGTGCGCCCGGACGTGCGGTCCCGGGCGACGCGTAAGGTCCGGGCGGGATGTCCGGAGTGGTGCGTGCCCGGGCGTGCGGTCACGGACGTGACGCCCGGAACGGTGTGTTCCCGGTCGTCGCGTTCCGGCCGCCGCGCTCCGGATGTTGCGTTCCGAATGACCCGTTTTTTTGCGATAGTTCATGGGCGCGCAAACACGTCGACCCACCCTACCGCCCACCCGCGACCCCGTACCAAAGTAGGATCCCTCCCCGCGGATGGATCCCGTCGCCACGGGGGCGTCTAGAGGAACTTTCCGTCCGGCAACGGAAATTGGTGAGCTGTGAGTCAGATCGTCGTCAAGCGCCCACCACGGGCGCTGCCGTCCGAAGTGCCCGGCGAGCAGGTGCAGTTGCAACCTCCGCCGGAGCTGCCCCGCGGACAGCAGGAGGGCGCTCTGATGCAGCTCCTGCCGATGCTCGGCATGGGCGGTTCGGTGGTCTTCTTCTTCATGACGCCGAACCCGATCATGCGGATCATGGGCATGGTGATGATCGCCTCGACGGTCGCCATGGCGATCGCGATGCTGGTCCGCTACCGGCGCGGTACGCAGGGGCAGCTCGCCGACCTGCGGCGTGACTACCTGAAGTACCTGACCCAGACACGACGTGCCGTCCTCAGGACCGCGCACCTCCAGCGCGACGCGCAGTTCTATCTGCACCCCTCGCCCGAGCAGCTCTGGGCGCTGGTCGCCGAGGGCAGCCGGGTCTGGGAGCGGCGTGTCGGAGACGACGACTTCGCGCAGGTACGCATCGGTCTGGGCAGCCAGCAGCTCGCCACTCCCCTGATCGCCCCCGAGACCGCGCCCGTGGACGAGCTCGAGCCGCTGACGGCCGGCGCGATGCGGCAGTTCCTCACCGCGCACAGCACCCTGGACGGCCTTCCCATGGCCGTGTCCCTCCGCGCCTTCTACCACCTCACCGTCAGCGGCGACCCGGAAGCCGCCCGTTCCACGACGCGCGCGATGGTCGGCTCGCTCGCCGCGCTGCACTCCCCCGAGGACCTGGTCATCGCCATCGGCGCCGGCAACGACTCGGCGCCCGCGTGGGAGTGGGCGAAGTGGCTGCCCCACGTACAGGCGTCGGGGCCCGGCGACGGTGCGGGCAGCCGACGGCTGATCACCACGGACCCGCGCGAGCTGCAGGACATGCTCGACGCCCGGCTGGAGGGTCGCCCCCGCTTCCAGGGCGGAAACCACCCGCTCCTCGACCACCCGCACCTCGTGGTCGTACTGGACGGCCGGTCGATCCCGCAGACCTCGGCCCTGGCCTCCCCCGAGGGCCTTCAGGGCGTGACGATCATCGAAGTCGTTCAGGGCCGGGCCACCGGGCCGCGCGGCGACCTGTCCGTGACGGTGGACGCCGACTCGCTGCGTCTGGAGTCCGGTCACGGGCTCGTGTACGACGGCAGCCCCGACCGACTGAGCCTCGACGCGGCGGAGGCGCTCGCCCGTCAGCTCGCACCGCTGCGGGTCGCGTCGGGAGCGGACGACGACGAGCCGCTGCTCGCCAACCTCGACTTCACCGATCTGCTGAACCTCGGCGACGCGGCCTCGGTCGACGTCAGCCGCACCTGGCGTCCCCGTTCCCGGTCCGAGCGGCTGCGCGTCCCGATCGGTGTGGGCGAGGACGGTACGCCGGTCATGCTGGACCTCAAGGAGGCCGCGCAGGAGGGCATGGGCCCGCACGGCCTCTGTGTGGGGGCGACCGGTTCCGGGAAGTCGGAGCTGCTGCGCACGCTCGTCCTCGGTCTGGCGGTGACGCACTCCTCGGAGACGCTGAACTTCGTCCTCGCGGACTTCAAGGGTGGCGCCACCTTCGCCGGCATGTCCCAGATGCCGCACGTCGCCGCGGTGATCACCAACCTGGCGGACGACCTCACGCTGGTGGACCGTATGGGCGACTCCATCCGCGGTGAGCTGAACCGCCGCCAGGAGATGCTGCGGGACGCGGGCAACTACGCGAACATCCACGACTACGAGAAGGCACGCGCCGCGGGCGCCCCGCTCCAGCCCATCCCGTCACTCGTCCTCGTCATCGACGAGTTCAGCGAGCTGCTGACGGCCATGCCGGACTTCATCGAGATGTTCGTGCAGATCGGCCGTATCGGCCGCTCGCTCGGTGTGCACCTGCTGCTGGCGTCGCAGCGCCTGGAGGAGGGCCGGCTGCGCGGCCTGGAGACGTACCTCTCGTACCGGATCGGTCTGCGGACCTTCTCGGCCGCCGAGTCCCGCGCGGCCATCGGTGTGCCGGACGCCTACTCGCTGCCGAACGTCCCCGGTTCGGGCTACCTGAAGTACGGCACCGACGAGATGGTGCGGTTCAAGGCGGCGTACGTCTCCGGTGTGTACCGCACCAACCAGCACGCCGCCGTGCCGGGCGGGCCGCTGCCCGTGGACCGCCGTCCGGTGCCGTTCACCGCGGCGCACGTCCCGGTGCGCTACCTCGAACCGGCCGCCCAGGCGCAGGTTCCCGAGGCCCGTGCCGCCGAGGACGACGCGCTGGCCGACTCGGTGCTCGACGTGATCGTGCGACGGCTCGAAGGACGCGGCGTCGAGGCGCACCAGGTGTGGCTGCCGCCGCTCGACAACCCGCCCCCGCTCGACTCGATCCTGCCAGGCCTCGCCGGTGTCGAGGGCCGTGGGCTGACGCAGCCCGGGTACGAGGGGGCGGGCCGCCTCGTCGTACCGGTGGGCGTGGTGGACAAGCCGTACGAGCAGCGCCGCGACACGCTCTACCGGGACTTCTCCGGCGCCGCGGGTCATATGCAGATCGTCGGCGGTCCGCAGTCCGGCAAGTCGACTCTGCTGCGGACGATCATCTCCGCCTTCGCGCTGACGCACACCCCGCACGAGGTGCAGTTCTACGGACTCGACTTCGGTGGCGGCGGTATGTCGTCGGTCGCGGGGCTGCCGCACGTCGGCGGCGTGGCGTCCCGTCTCGACCCCGAGCGGGTGCGCCGTACGGTGGCCGAGGTCTACGGCATCCTGTCGCGGCGCGAGGAGTACTTCCGCAGTTCGGGGATCGACTCCATCGCCACGTACCGCAGGCTGCGGGCCCGTGGCGACATCTCGGTGACGGACCAGCCGTTCGGTGACGTCTTCCTCATGATCGACGGCTGGGGCAACTTCCGTACCGAGTACGAGGGGCTCGAGCCCGCCGTCGTGGACATCGCCGCGCGCGGACTCGGGTACGGCATTCACGTGATCATCACGGCGTCGCGCTCCATGGAGGTCCGGGCCAACCTCAAGGACCACCTGATGAACAGGCTGGAACTGCGACTCGGCGACACGATGGACTCCGAGCTGGACCGGAAGATCGCCGCCAATGTGCCCACGGGCGTCCCCGGCCGGGGTCTGACGCCGGAGAAGCTGCACTTCATGGCGGCCGTTCCGCGTATCGACGGCATCAACTCCGACAGCGACCTGTCGGAGGCGACGGCGGCGATGACGCAGGAGGTCACCCGGCACTGGACGGCGCCCGGTGCGCCGGAGGTCCGGCTGCTGCCGCGCGAACTCGACGCGCACCAGTTGCCCGCCGGCTACGCGGAGCCGCAGCGCGGTGTCGCGTTCGCCATCGACGAGAACAACCTGGAGCCGGTCTTCGTCAACTTCGACCGCGACCCGTTCTTCCTGGTGTTCGGCGAGAGCGAGTCGGGCAAGTCGAACCTGCTGCGGCTGCTCATCAAGCAGATCACGGAGCGGTACGACGGGAACTCGGCGAAGTTCTTCGTGATCGACAACCGGCGTGCGCTCCTCGACGTCACTCCGGCGAGCCACCTGGCGGAGTACGTGCCCATGTCGAACAACATGGAGCACCACGTGGACGCGCTGGCCGACCTGATGCGGCGCCGCTCTCCGTCGGCGGACGTCACGGCCCAGCAGCTGCGGGACCGCAGCTGGTGGCAGGGCCCGTCCGTCTATGTGGTCGTCGACGACTACGACCTGGTGTCCACGTCGAGCGGCAACCCGCTGGCGAAGCTGGCGGAACTGCTGCCGTTCGCGCGTGACGTGGGTGTCCGCTTCATCATCGCCCGCAGCGCTGCGGGGGCGAGCCGGTCGGCGTACGAGTCCTTCATGCAGCGGATGATGGAGCTCGGCGCGCAGGGCGTGCTGCTCTCCGGCGACCCGCAGGAGGGCGATGTGCTGGGCGGCGTCCGCATGCGTCCGATGCCGGCGGGCCGGGGCATCTACGTGTCCCGGCAGCGGGGCAACCCGCTGGTGCAGACGGGGTTGATGCCCGAGGTGTACGGGTGATCGGCGCGGCGGTCTTCGCCGGGGTCTTCGCGGTCGCGTTCGTCGTCCTGGGCCTCTTCGTCGACGGCCGCGCGCTGTGGTGGCGTTTCCGGGCGCCGCGCTTCGACGCCCCGGAGGCGCACGAGCCGTCGTCGGCGTCGTTCACGGCGCGCCGGGTGTTGCTGGTGGTGGTGGGGCTCGTCCTGGCGTGGCAGAGCGTCAGCCTGCTCCGCCTGGCGGGCGTCTTCGGGACGGGTGCGGACCACGCCGACATCCTCGAACGGGTGGAGGAGGCGGCGTGGCAGCTGGAGACGGACGAGGGTGACGGTCGCCCCAAGTACCCCGGCTCGCCGGGCTCCTGGGGCGCCTTCCTCAACCCGAAGCTCAAGGGGCCGGAGCGGGACGACCCGGTGCTGTCGCTGGTGGAGGAGGACGACGACGAGGCGACGTCGAGTGCCGGTGGCGGGTCGGGGGCGGGGTCCGGGTCGGGGTCGGACTCGGGGTCGGAGTCGGAGTCGGGGTCGGACTCGGAGTCGGGGTCGGACTCGGGGTCGGACTCGGGGTCGGACTCGGACATCAGGGGCCCGTTCGTCGAACGGTACGAGGTCGACGGCATCTGTCTCACGGTGACGGCGACGCCGCTGCCGGGCCAGTCCGAGATGGCGCATGCCATCGACAATCTGGAGTACGCAGTCCGGACCGACGTCGTGGACGAGGCCTGTCCCCAGGACCCGTGAGCGACAGCGAGGAGATGTGACGTCCATGGCATGGGACGAGTGGGAGCAGTTGAAGGCGTCCGCAGCCGAGGAGGATTCGGCACGGATGCAGCTGAACGGGCTGCCGCCCGAGGACAGACCGAACGCGGGCAACCCGTCCGGCGGCTTTCTCGCCGTTGACCGGCAGGACCTCGCAGCCATCGGTGACGAGGCCTTCAAGCTGTACAACCGGCTGTGGAAGGAAGCGCGGGTCACCTCCACGGACGGCGCCGCGACCGACCTCTCGACCCAGGGGTTCGCCCTCGGCGGCGCCCTGTCGCACGTGTCGCTGCGCTGGGACAAGCAGCTGGGTTCCGTGATGGACGCCTGCGCTCTCATCTCGAATCACATGGACTTCACGAAGAACGCACACGCCGGCGACGAGATCTTCATCGAGCGGCACGTCAGCAGCATCCAGACTCTCGACGCGGGCTTCGACGAGGCATCGGCCGAACCGGGCAAGAAGAACCCGGTGTACGAAGAGAAGGACAAGAAGGACAAGAAGGACTAGGGGGATACCTGATGGATTTCGAAGCCCTTCATTCGGCCAACTTCAAGCTGCTCGACGACACGGTCAACGACTGGACGTCGATGCTCACCAAACTCGAAGCCCTGAAGAAAGACGCGCACGACGGGCTCCGGGGAAAGGCCCTCAAGGCCAACTGGGCCGGCGACAACGCGGTGATCACCCGCGAGTTCGTGGGCAAGACCTCCGGCGAGTTCGGTGACGCACTCGTCCAGGCGACGTCGATCCGCAACATCATGCAGGACACCCGGGACGAGCTGAAGACGCAGCAGCGCCTCCTCAAGGAGGCCATCTCGCGGGGCCAGGGCAAGAACCTGACGGTCACCACCAACGGCGGCGGGTTCACGGTCCGGGAGAACCCCGACAAGAAGGCTCCCAACGGCCAGACCGACGTGGACGCGCTGCGGGACGAGCTCCAGGGCATTCTGAACACGGCCACCGAGATCGACAGCACGGCCTCCACCTCCCTGAAGGCTCTGGTCGACCTGACCGACCACGGCTTCGCCGACGCGGTCTACAAGAACCGCGACGAGGCGGCGGCTGCCGTCAAGGAGGCGGAGAAGCTGGCGGCGATCGCCAAGAAGAAGCCCGAGGACCTGACCACCGCGGACTTCGACGCGCTCAACTCCGGCCTGAAGAAGTACTCCGGCGACCAGATCTTCGCCGAGCACTTCGCAACGACGGTCGGTCCCAAGGGAACCCTCGACCTCTGGGCGGGTCTCAACGACTACCAGAAGAACAGGGATGTCTACCCGGATCGTCGTGAGCAGTACGCCGAACTCCAGAAGAACCTGAGCCTCACGCTCGCCACGGCCACCCAGGCGGACTCCCCCGAGATGTCGCGCTGGAAGTACGACATGGTCAACCTGGCCGACCAACCTCTCGGCAAGAACAGCATCACGCAGGGCGCCCAGGTGATGAGCAACCTGATGCGCTGGGGCAACTTCGACGACCAGTTCCTCATGGACTACGGCGGGAAGCTCATGGAGGTCGAGAAGGCCGCCTCCGGCAACGGCCGCCACTCGCCCACCGTCTGGACGCACCTGGGCATGGATCCGGATCTCAACAGGACCGGCACCGACTCCGGTTCCGATCCCGTGATCGGCTTCCTGGCAGCTCTCTCCAACAGCCCCGACGCAGCCACCGACTTCTTCAACGCGGACTTCCTCACCAAGGACGAGGACCACGACTTCGAAGAGGACGCCGACGGCAACGGCAAGAACGAGAAGCGGGAGCTGAGCAACTTCGACTACCTCTTCGAGGAGCGCGACTGGCCGCCGGAGATGGACAGCAAGGGCGAGAACAGCATCGAGGGGCGCAACAACCTGGCCAAGGCCCTGGAGGCTGCGACGACCGGGCATCCCGCCGGTGAAATGCCCAACATCGACACTCCCGCACACAACGACCAGCAGGCAAAGCTGGTCGAGGACATCTTCCACTCCGTGTCGGAGAACCCAGAGCGGCTCACGAAGAACAGCTTCATGTCCGACAGCATGGGTCAGATCGCCGCCGAGTACATGCCGGACATCCATCGAGGTTTGCACCCGGCCAAAAGCGATGCGGACAGCCTGTTCCCGATCGCCGGCTCACCGGCCGAGCTCAGCGAGCAGGACATCACGCGGTTCCTCTACACCACGGGTCAGAACCCCGAAGGTTACGCGGCCATCAACGCAGGACAGCACAGCTACACCACATCGGTGATGGAGTACCACTTCGCCAATCCGGAAGCCAACCTCGCGGACAAGAACTTCAGCGTGAACGACAACCTCAAGAAGTCGATCGAAGACATCGCCCGGGTTTCCGGAGAGATCGAGGGGACGATCGGCGTCGGTCGCGCCTACGCAAACGAGGTGGAGGGAGGCAACAAGGACGCAGAATTCAACGATGCCATCGAGACCGCCAGCACGTGGGTGAGCAGCGGCGTGGGGATCGGCGTCGGACTGGCCACTGCCCCTGCCGTCGGTCCAGGCGGGACCGTCGCCGGAGGCCTCGCAGGCACGGCGGCGGACGAAATCATCGGAGCCCTCACCGAGGGCTTGATGAAGGACAGCACCGACGAGGTCATCTACCGCAACGGCCAGGAGATCAGCGACACCAAGGAATCGACGTACAAGCTCATCGAGGCGGCTGCCGAAAAAGCAGGTGAAAAGGCGGGCAACCCCTCACCTCACATCGTTTCCGCTGCCGCGACCGCCGCCGAGTCCGGATTCACCAACGCCCAGGCCATGGTCACGGACTACTGCAACGGACAGGGAGTCCCGAAGCAGCTGGAAAAGGACAAGTAGCCCCATGGACGTCAAGCGCAGAAGGATCATTGTTCCCGTCGCGGCCGTAGTCGCCGCCGTGGGACTGGCCGCAGGTACGGCCTATGTGCTGGAGGTTCCTCCTTTCGAACGGCGCGGAGTGATCAGCTCCGAGGATGTCTGCGCGTCACTCGGAGAATCCCAGAAGTCCATCCCAGCGCTCGACGACGCCCTCCCGAGCCAGTCGGAGTACTCATTCGAAGACCGATTCAACGGAGAGAACGTCGCACAAGGCGGATCAAGCTACAACGCCTACTGCTTCGTACGCGGCGAGAGCGACATGCTCCTCAGTGTCCGGAGCCAGATGGTGCTCCCCGAGTCGCCGAGCAGTTGGGCGGCGGATGCCATCGGCGAAAGGCAGGCAGCCAGGGCTGAGGAGTTCGACGCAGGCTCCCTGGGTGTCGTCGACTTCCCGGGCCTCAAGGCAGCCATTCTCGTGCCGTGTTCAGCGCCTGGAACCGTCGTGGGCGGAAGTTTCAGCCTGAGCGTCGTCGTGAATCTCAGACCGTACGACGGGGCGAACGAGGAGAAGGTCAGGCAACGACTCGTGGATCTGGCTGTGGGTGCGGCTCAGTTCGCTCACAAGGACGCCAGGTGCGACCTCCCGTCCGAGCTTCCTACCGAGGCCCCGCCTGTGAGTGCCGCTCCGTCCGGGTGAAGGCCGATCAGTCCCCACCGGGTCACCGCCTCTGTTCGAGGGCTTGTCACCCCGGCACGGAGGTACCGAGTGGCTTCCCGGGGAGAAAGGCGAGGAGACGCTCGGGCTCCCCGCGTTCCGGGAGTTGGCGGAAACGTCGGCCGAGCGACACGGCTGCACTGACCTGCGCCTGACTACGGCGGGGTGGACGTCGCGCCGGAAGACAGACGCCACAGGGTGGGCGCCTCCCGTGCGCGCCCACCCTGTTGTTCTTCCGCGGCCTCTCGGCGGTCAGAAGTTGCTGGCCGACCTGCGGTCGCCCTCCTGGTACGCGGGGCCCGCCATGCGGACCTTGCCCGCGATCTCGCGGAGCGCGGTGTGGATCATCCGCGTCTCCTTGTCCCAGTTCTTGTGGGCGGCGTCGGCCGCGGTCTTGGCCTCACCCTCGAAGGTCTCGGAGACGAGCCTGATGCGGCGCTGGATCTCCTCCAGGGCCTTGTCCAGCTCGCCCGCCTGCTTCTCGATCACACCTGCCGCATCGTCGAGAGATGCGTAGGTGACGACCATCACGCCGTCGTTGTTCTGTGCCATGAGTTCTCCCAGTGCCTGTGTATCGACGTTCTACGGTGACGAGTTCCGCTTGCCTCAGAGCTTGGCGATGCCCGAGGTCGAGGCCTTCTCCGCGGCGGCGTCGCCCGAGAAGCCGGCCGTGACGTCGACGCCCTTGAGCGCCTGCTCGATCTCGGAGTCCACGTTCGCCGCGTTGGTACGGGTCACCTGGATGGCTTCCTGGAAGTTCAGCAGCAGCTTGGCGATGCGCACCATGCCCTGGTTGATCTCGTTCTGCTTGACGTCGAACGCGCCGGCGCCGACACCCTTCCAGCGGCCCTCGAGACCGTCGATGACGCCCTGGAGCGTCCTCAGCTGACCCTTGACGCCCTCGAAGCGGAGGGTGAGGTCATCCTGGAATTCCTTGAGACTCTGATCGCCGACCTTCTGGATCGTCATGTGACGCTCTCCCTTTCGTGGATTCTCATTGTGGCTGCGTCCGCCGCCTCGCGCGGAGCGCAGAGTGGTCTTCGATGGCCCGGATCCGACGCCGGCCGAACGTCGTCAGGCCGAACGTCGTCAGGCCGTACGCCGCCGTCGCACGATCACGTACGCCACTCCCGCGACGACGATTGCGGCCGCGGCGCCGCCGATGATGAGCCCCAACGGGCTGCCGTCATCGGTGCTCTCGCTGGAGCCTGCCACAACGGCGTCCGACGACGGCTTGCTCTCCGGGGCTTGTGGCGAACCTGATGCAGACATCGACGCCGAGGGGGCCGCGGACGGGGACGAACCGGACGAGCCCGTGTCGCCGCCGACCCTCTGGTTGGTCAGGGGGTTGATGTCGGGGTCACCCGGCTTGCCGATGCCACGAGTGAGGTGGGCGTTGGGCCGGATGACGCCGTGGCCGGCATACCGACTCAGGGTGCCGGGCTCCCAGTCGTCGCCCTTACCGGCGGACTCGAGCATGACCCGGAGCACCTGGTTTCCCGTCCAGTCGGGGTGGGCGGACCAGATGAGGGCGGCGGAAGCGGAGGCGATGGCGGCAGCGTTACTGGTGCCGTCACCGTCGCAGTAGCGCGTGAAGTTCTCGTCGCACCAACCGGGAATCTCGCTGCCCGGTGCGGCGAGGTCCACGAAGTCGCCATGCTGGGAGTACTCGGCCACCTCTCCGTCGCCGGTGGTCGCCGCAACGGCGATCGCCTCGGGATAGGCCGCCGGGTAGTTCTCCTTGTTCCCCTTCTTCGCGTCATTGCCAGCTGAGGCGAAGAGTAGCTTTCCCTTCGCCTGGGCATGCTTGACCGCCTGCCGGACCGAGGACGAGTAGAACTCGTTTCCGAAGGAAATGCTGATGATCTGAGCTTCGCTGTCAGCGGCAGCCTTGATCGCTTCCTCCATGTCGAAGGCGTTGACCTTGTTCTTGTTCTGGAACTCGGTGTCACTGACCCGGTATGGAATGATCTTGGCTCCAGGTGCCAGGCCCTTCAGCCCGCCACCCTTCCCCGTCCCGGCGATGAGTTCTGCCATCGTCGTTCCGTGACCCGTGTAGTCGTCGGTCTCGTCACCCTCGGCCTCCGAGACGTCCATCCCCTTCAGCACCTGGCCCTTGAGCGAAGGGGTGGCCGGGTTGACGCCGGTGTCGATCACAGCGACTGTCATGCCCTTGCCGGTGGAGGTCTTCCAGATCTCCTCGGCGTGCATGGCATCCAGGTACCACTGCTTCGACTGGATGTCGGCAGCGGCAGCCGGAGCAGCCGCGGTGAGGCCTGATGCCAGCACCGCCGTCACAGCCACCGCGCCGAGCATCCCTCGCCGAAGCCTGCGCACCTCAATCATTCCTGCCGTCATCCCGACTTCCGAGCCTTCCCCGTGGTTAGTCGATCACCGGTGGCACAGCACCGCGCCGACGGTTCGTCCATGTCTCTTCGTCTTCCGTCAGGTAGTCCGGGCGCGAAGAGCCCTCGCGGTCCTGCTCGTCACGTGCCGGGCGCTGGTTGCCACGGCCGCCGCCGACGGGCGTGCCTGCGCCACGAGGCGTCCCGATGACGCCGTTCGTGCTGGGAGTGCCGCGACCGACGGGACGGGCGGCGGCGTTACCGGAGTTGGCGCCCACCACACCCGCTTGGCTGGGCCGGGCCGCGGATGTACGGCCCGCAGCCTGACCCTCGCTGCCGACGACCGTGCCCTTGGGAAGCCGGGATCCGGCGTTCCCAACCGAGGTGCGCTGCGGCGAGCCACCGACGATCGGGGTGGACCGGCCGGTGCCCGGGCCGCCGCTCGTGCGTCCGGTGACAGGCTGTCCCGTACCCGTGGGCCTGCCCACGATCGGAGACTGCCGTGTCCCACCGGCTCCCTGACGCTGCGTCGTGCCGCCGGGCATGCCCGGTCCGCCCGGACGGCCGACCTGCGGCGACTGCGCAGTCGTCGGCGGGCCTCCTGTCTTCGCCACGGGCCCACCCGGACGTCCGACGGCGGGCGAGCTGGTCGGGCCACCAGGTCTTCCCACGGCAGGGGAAGTCGTCGGCCCACCCGTCCGGCCCACGGCGGTCGGTCCGGTCGTGGTGCGCGGGACACCGGGCACGCCGGTGGCCCGAGGGCCTCCGGTACGCGGAGGACCTCCGAGCGAGACCGTCGGGGGGAGCATGGGACCGGTCTGGTTCGGGGTTACCTGGGGCGGCGCGGTCGGCGGTGTCGTGGGGAGCGTGGTGGGCGGCGCCGGAGGCGTCTTCACGCTGTCGATCTGGACCTTCGTGTCCGGCTCCCGGATCGCCTCGTCCTTGCCAAGGTCCCCGGAACGGATCACCGTCTCGCTCGGGCGGCCCTCGCTGGGACTGACACGTCCGGAGGTTTCGTTGGCCAGTGAGTCACGAGGCTTGGTGGAGCCCGAGCCCGCATGCTCGATCCGCTGCTGCCCAGACGGCGGCGGAATCGGCGCCTTGTACGACACCGGCGGCTTGGGGATCTCCTGGCTCTGGAGGGTCGACTGCGAGACCGCGTAGAAGGACGCCAGGCGGTTCATCTGGTTGATGGCCTCCTGCCGGTCCTTCTCGACCTGCAGGGCCTGCTTGTACTTCGGGTTGTCCTCCGTCTGCTCCAGCAGCGGGAAGTCCTTCGGCTGCCTCTGATCGATGCGGGTATCCCGTGGGGGCTTCGCGTTGCGGACCGAGGCGAGGCCCGTGCTCGCGACCTTCATCTGGGCGCCGACCGCGTTCGCCAGGTTGCCGATGCCCCAGGCATAGCTCACGACCTCGGAGCCGTAGCGCTGGAACTCGGTGGCGGCCTCGCCCTTCCATTCCGTCCTGCTGACGAAGTCGCCGAGGTCCTTGGCGGCCGCGTTGAGCGCCTTCGTGGCGTTCTCCAGGGCGCGGCCGGCTTCCTCCAGGTCGCTCGGGTTGGCACTGTCCAGGAAGTCGAGCATCGCGTTCAGTCGCTGGCCGTCGAACGCCGTCTTGCCGAAGACGCTCCCCGAACCGCCGATACCGAAGACGGGGAAGATGTCGTCCAGCCGCTCCACCATGTCGGTGACCGCGTGCCTGGTCTGGATCTGGTCCGATTCCTTCTGCTGCGCCTGCTCCTGAGGCGTCAGTTCGGGTTGGCTCGGCGTCGGCTGCTTCTCGTCACTCACCCGTCATCACCCCATGTCCTTCGTGACGGTGTTGCGGTCTCCGTGCGGCTTCGCGGGCTGGGCGGGGTCGCCGCTCCTGGCCTGCTTCTCGCGCTCGGTCGCCTCGTCGCGCTCCTTGTCCAGGCGCGCGGTGATCTCGTAGAAACGTCGGCGCTGTTCCTCTTCGACGTTGGCGTAGCCGACGTCGGCCGCGTGGACTCCGATGCTGAGCAGTTCGATCTGGTCGCTGAGGGATTTCGACAGACCCACGAGGGCCTTGTGGACGCGGTTGAACTCCGCGTAGAAGCCCTCTGCCTCGCCGAAGGGGATGCCTGTGCCGAAGGAGCCGCGCGTCACGCGCTCCACTCCGACCTTGGCTGCGCCGGCGTCGCCGCCCTCGAGGTCGGTCAGCAGGGCGTTGACCCGGTTGCGGAACTTCTTCAGCTCGCCGACGCCGAGCTCGAGGTTACTCGTCACAGCGGCCCCCGAAACCATCTACCTCGAGCACAAGACTTCCTCCCCGTTTGCTACAGCTGTCCTACATTGCGATCGCGGCGAGTGATCAACCGTCGATCGCATCGCACACCACTCTAATATCTTGGTCTGACAGCCCCAAGTGTCCTCACGGTCACGAGACTTCAACAGCTCTGTGAGCGAAGGACGGTGTGCGGCTGCAACCATCACCGTATTGTCCCGACCTTGCTGCGCGAACTCAGCCCGACGCTCCCCGCGCGATCCGGCGGCTTCGGCGGCGGTGGTCCCGGAGGGCCACGGCCGCGCCGACGATCGCGGCCACGAGGACGCCTCCGCCCACGACCACGTACGTGGCCAGGCGGGCCGCGCGTTGCTCCGGGGTCTCCCCCAGGTGGAGGGCGGCCGGGGTCGGGGCCTCGGCGTCCGTCATGCCCTCGTGCGCTACCGGTTTCTCGATGGGCTTGTCGTCCTCCGTCAGCGCCCGGACCGGGTCGACCACGCCCCAGCCGACGAGGCGGTCGTGACCCGCGATCGAGCGTTCGGCGGTCTGCTGGATCTGGGCGACGATCTGCTCCTGCGTCCATGTGCCGTGCTTGGCCTTGATGAGGGCGGCCAGGCCGGCGACGTACGGGGCGGAGAAACTGGTGCCGTTGTCGGCGCAGTGACCGCCGCCCGGCACGGTGGAGACCATGTCCACCCCGGGGGCGGCGACGCCCACGAAGTCACCGGACTGGGAGAACTGGGCCCGTTCGTTGTTGCGGTCCGACGAGGCGACCGCCAGGACGCCTTCGTACGAGGCGGGGTACGTGGGCTTCACATTGCCCCCCATGCCGTCGTTGCCCGCCGACGCGACGATCACGATCTCCTTCGCCAGCGCCTCGTCGACGGCCTGCTTGAGCAGCGGCGTCGGCTCGACGGCGTCGGCGGTGTCCTGGGAGATGTTGATCACGTCGGCCTTCTTGGCGACGGCGTGCCGGATGGCCGCGGCGAGGGTGGCGGCCGTGCCGTGGCCCTCGGCGTCGTTCTGCTGGACGGGGATGATCGTGGCGTCCGGCGCCAGTCCGACGAACCCGGTGCCCTTGGCGGGGCGGGCGGCGATGATGCCCGCGACCTTGGTGCCGTGGCCCACGGTGTCCGTGGTGCCGTTCTCCTTGCCGCGCTCGATCTTGTTCCCGTTGGCGTCCTTGATCCCCTTCGGGATGAGGTTCACCCCGCTCTTGACGTCCACGGCCTTGGTCAACTGCGGGTTCCTGACATCCACACCCGTGTCGATGACGGCGACCCTGACCCCCTTGCCGGTGGACTGCCTCCACAGTTCGTCCAGCAGGACGCGCTGGAGCGCCCAGGGACGGCCTTCGTACGTCTTGCCGGGGAAGGTGCACTGCGAGCCGTCGTCCGCCGCCGCGGTCGGCAGCGGGAGGCCCGCGAGCGTGAGCATCGCGACCGCCGCGACCGCGAGCACGCGGCGGGAGTTCCGCGGCGTCATCGTCGTCATCGTCGTCATCGCCCTGCCGGTCCTCACGAACCCTGCGGCTGACGTGCGGCGCCCGTCGACAGTCGCGGGCCCGTCGGCAGGAACGTCGACCACTCGGCCGGGATCGGCAGCGGTTCGACGTTCTTGTAACCGAGACGGTTCTGGGCCTGCTGCTGCTCCGCCAGGCGTGCCTGCTTCTCCTCGTCCGAGCCGGAGGAGCCGATGCCGGCGTCGTCGGTCGCGCTGTCGCCGTTGGACTGCATCGCGTAGCGCAGGCCGGTGTCGGTGACGAGGAAGAGGAACCCGGTCTCGGTCGTGGACCCCTTGAACTGCCGGAAGAGCTGTCCCGATCCGGGGGTGACGTACGCGCTGCTGGAGCCGGTGGGCAGCGTCGCAGGGAAGTCGGTGCCCGCCCATGTGCTGAGAGTGGTCGCCCCGTTGTCGGTGTCCACCTCACGCAGGACGTTGCAGACGGTGTTACGGCTGCCCTCGGTCGTGCTCGCCTCGTTGACGGGCACGGGCGCGGCCGCGGGCCACTTCTTGTCGTCGCCGAACGCGCGGCCCGGCTGGAAGGCACCACCGCTGACCGAGGTCGCCTGGCCCGCCTGCCCCATGTCCACCAGCTGCCTGCTGTTGAGCAGGAGTTTGGCCACGAAGTCCGTGACGGGGGCGACGGTTCCCTTGAGGACGACGTACATCTGCCTGCGGGTGCCGTCGGTCGCGGAGATGACCATACCGATCTTGTCGACCTCGGGGGCGAGGCCGTTCACGCCCGCGGAGGCACCCGCCTGGCCGGGGACGGTCGGAAAGGAGATCGGGTCGCCCTTGTGGAGCGTGCGCAGCCACGCGTCGGAGACGCGCTGGGCGGCACGGCCCTGGCCGACGAGCTGGCGCAGGAGGAGTTCGTCCTTCTCGACGGCGTACGCGGTCCCCTTGGCGTCCACCACGTAGCGCGTGCCGTTGGGACCTTCGACGTACAGCAGTTCGCCGCCGCTGAGCCGGTCGGTGCCGTCCGTCTTCTTCTCCTCGCGCTCGGCGAGGACGAACACCGCCTTCTGGATCGCGCGGCCGCCTTCACCGGGGCGCTCGCACACGGCCCAGCGTTTGGCGGCGCCCGCCTCCTTGCCACCGGGAAGGCGGTCGGGGGCGTAGGGGATGCCGAGCGTGGCGCCGTGCGGGATCTTGCCGCTGTCGAGTACGGACTCGTCGACGTTGATGACCTTGCCCTTGTCGGGGTCGAGGAGCAGTCTGGCCGACGACATGTTGAGGACGGGGTGGAGCTGCGTCTTGCCACCGGTCTTGAGCACCACGTAGCGGGTGGTCGACTTGCTGGCGATGATGACGTTCTCGCCGGGCTTGTCCCAGTCCTTGGGGGCGACGGGCTTGAACATGCCCCAGGCGCCGAAGACCGCGAGGATCACCACACCGACGATGGCTCCGGGTGCGACCGCCCGCAGCGGGCGCGGAGCGCCTTCCTCCGAGCCTGTCGCGTTCGGCTGCACGAACTGCGCAATCAGCCTCCGCTTCGCGAAGGTGTAGGCGTTCAGTTCATCCCGTCGTGATGCCATCTGTTCGCTTGTCCCTCTCCCCGATGGGCGACCAGGGTCCCACACTCGTCGGGCCGGTCAGCCGTCCCGCAGCCCCCTACTATGCCTGTCGGCGCTTGCGTCGCACTGCTCAGGTAGGGTGATCGCCCAGTCAACGCCCATGGGAATTCGGCTATTACGGACACGAGGGGGCAACGCGGCGATGGGTACGGCGACGCGTGCGCGTAACGGGCGGACCACTGGCCGGACGCCCGGATCTTCCCGACGGCAACGAAGCAATGGTGGCGGCGGAACTCGAACAACGCCTGGTCCGGGCGGTGTCCCCGCGACCACCACCCTGCGCCCGTTGTCGCGCACGGGCCGGGTGGGCCCCTTCCAGCTGCGGCAACTTGTTCTGGTGGAGTCGGCGCTCGCCCTCGTCGCGGTCGGACTCGCGGTGGGCGGCCTCTGGCTCGTTCCCACGTGCGTCGCCGCCGGTGTGCTGGTCGTGTTCGCGGCGATCCGCCGCCGCGGTCAGGCCATGCAGGACTGGCTGGGGACCGCGCTCGCGCTGCGCGCACGCCGGCGGAACACCGCGCCCACCGTGCCCGATTCGGAGCCCTCCCTCGCCCCGGTGACCGAGAGCGTGCCGAGCTTCCGCGCCGTGCCCTACGTCGACCAGAACCACCGCACCGTCGGCATGCTGGGCGACGGCAGCTTCCTGACCGCGGTCCTGCGGGTCGAGGCGAGCGGTTCGGCGCTGCGCCCGGTCTTCGGTGTGCGCGCCTTCCCCCTCTCCCTTCTGGGCGACGCCCTGGAAGTCGACGACATCGTGGTGGAGTCGGTGCAGCTGGTGCAGCAGGTACGCCCGGCTCCCGCACCGCACCTCCCCCAGCAGGCCGTGGCGCGGCTCTCGTACACCCCGCTCCAGGAACGGACCGGCGCTCCCGCGCTGCGCCTGACCTGGGTGGCCGTGAAGCTGGACCCCGAGCTCTGCCGGGAGGCCGTGGAGGCCCGCGGCGGCGGGCTCGAGGGTGCTCAGCGTTGCCTGGTCCGGATCGCGGACCACCTCGCGAGCCGTATCACCGGTGCCGGCTTCCATGCCTCCGTACTGGACCAGGAGGAGCTCAACTCCACCGTGGCGACGGCCGCCTGCACGAGCCCGCGCGCCGCCGCCCGCGCCGGCCGGCCCGACGCCGCGCCCCAGCGGCGCACGGCCGAGACCTCCCGCGTCTGGCGCTGCGACGACCGCTGGCACACCACGTACGCGGTCGGCCGCTGGCCGGAGCTCGGCCGGGGAGCGGCTCCGCTGCCCAGGCTGATCTCGCTGCTCACCTCCGTACCGGCGTACGCCACGACCGTCAGCCTCACGGTGCGGCGCGGCGCGCGACAGGGAGCCATGGACGTCGGCGGCCATGTGCGGGTCACCGGCGGCTCCGACAACGAACTGGTCCGGGTGCGGCGGACCTTGGAGCAGGCGGCGCGCACCGCGAAGGTCGGTCTGCTGCGGCTCGACCGCGAACAGCTGCCGGGCGCGCTGGCGACGATGCCTCTGGGAGGTGCCCGGTGATCGGACGCGGCGGTACGGCGAAGGGGCTGCGGGGCCTGGTCGGCCCCCGGTACGCGGGGCACACCATGCCCGCGGACCATCTCGGCGCCCTGTCCCTGCCCGTCGGCGACGACGGTGTGGTCATCGGCGAGGACGCCGAGGGGCGTTCGCAGCTGGTGGGGTTCCACCGCTCGACGCCGTACGACGTCCTGCTCATCGGCGGACTGTGGACGGCGCAGGTGCTGGCGCTGCGTGCGGCCGGCACGGGAGCGCGGGTGGTGGTGGAGACCGGGCGTCCGCACGAGTGGACCGGCCTGGCGCAGGCGGCGGGAGCGGGCCTCGAGTGCATCACGCTCGCCGACGTGGGGCGGGTGCCCCCGCTGGGCGCGACCGTCGGCAGCCCGGTCGTCGTGGTGCGCGACTGCGGCATGCGACCGCCGCGCGGGCGCGTCGTCTCGTCGCCGTGGCAGTCGGTGCTGACCCTGCTCCCCTACCTCAGCCCGGTGGCACCGCGGCTCATGCGGTCCTCGACGCTCGTGGGCGTCCAGCGCGTCTCGCCCCAGGAGGCACAGCAGACCGGGCGGATCCTCGGGCTGGCCCAGGCCGAGGTCGAGGCGCTGCCGACACTGGCGGACGGTGTCACACTCTGGTGTGCCGGTGCCGAGCGGCAGTGGGTGATGACGAGCGCCACGGACGCGGAGTCCGGTCTGCTCGGCGCGGCCCGCCGGATGGACTGAGCCACCCCCGGGTGAGCGGGTGGCCGAACCGCCCCCGCCGGGGTCCTGAGCTGCCTAGTATCCCTTGGTGAGCCGTATGACGCCGGGCGACGCCGAACGCCTCGGCGCCACGGGATACTTGGGCCGTTCACCGGCCAGGAGCGAAAGGAACCCCATGGGGAGCGCGCAGGAAAAGGACGAGCTGTACGCCCTCGACATCTCCGACGTCGAATGGCAGGGCGCGCCTGGTACGAGTCCGGACGAGGAGCGCGTCGAGATCGCCCATCTGCCGGGCGGCGCCGTCGCCATGCGCTCCTCGCTGGACCCCGACACCGTGCTGCGTTACACCGAGGCCGAGTGGCGCGCGTTCGTGCTCGGCGCGCGGGACGGGGAGTTCGACCTCCGCTGAGGTGAAGCTGAGGTGAAGAGGTGGCCGTCGAACCGGCGGCCGTACGTCCCGGTCGGGGGCGCGCGGCCGCCGGTTCGTCGTCGTGAGGCTCGACCGAAGACCGGGGGCGCCGAGACCGGATTGTTGGGCCGCGCACACCGGATGGGCGGATTCGGTTAGGACTCGTGTGCAGTTGTATGGGTTTGACCCCTGCGATTCTTCACGCTCTGCCGTACCGGCGTCACCTGAGGGCGACGCGTGACGCAAGGGACGGCCGCCGAGGGCAGACGGGCCTGCCCTGGCGGTGATGCGGGCGATTAGGGTGGGTCAGGGCGCGGCAGAAGAACCTCGGGCTTGTTCACCGCGTCCCAGGGGGAGAGCCGGGCCGATCGGATGTGAACGGTGGCCCCCACCCACGACGGCACAAGGGTGCTCGACCACACCAGGAGGCACAGTGAACAGCGATCGGGACGACATCCACGGGAGCTGGAACCTTCCCGTCGACGAGTCCGACGCGGATCCCGCAGAGCTGACGGGTGAGTTCACCATCGACTACACGCCGCCCGCCTGGTACACGCAGAGCGCGACCGGCGACACCTCCGACGGTTCGTCGGGGCAGCAGCCCCTGCCTCCGCCGGCGGGGGCACCGGTCGCCGTGCCCGGCCTGCCCGCGGGAAGCGGCTTCCAGCCGAACGTACCGGTGCCGCCCGCACCGCCCGGAATGCCTGTACCGCCCGGAATGCCGGTCCCGCCCGCGACGCCTGTAGCGTCCGCGACGCCGGTCCCGCCCGCGACACCCGTTCCGTCAGCGGCGCCGGTCCCGCCCGCGACGCCGGCTCCGTCCGCCATGCCCGTACCGCCTGGTGCGGGCACGCCTGCTGACAGCGCGCCGGCGCCGGTGCCGGTCGAGGCGTCCGCTGCGGAGCCCTTCGGCAACGGTGATCTGGACAGCGGCGCGACCATGCGCTTCTCCCCCGCCGCCATGAAGCGTGAGATGGCGGAGATCGCGGACCGCGCGGCTGCGGCGCAGTCGGCCACGGAGGGTGGGAGCCCGGCCGCGTCCCCGGAGGCGGCCGGCAGCGGTGACGCGACCTCCACGGAGCGGGCGGAGGACGGCACGACGACGCCGAAGCCGACCGCGGTCTCCGGTACGGCGGACCCCGGCGCGCCCGCAGCGCCCGCAGCGCCCGCAGCTGAGAGGCCGGTGGAGCCGACGGCTCAGGGCGACGACTCCGAGGACGCCCCGGATGCCGGCCCGGTCACCGCCGATGAGGTCGCCGACGGCGCGGAGCCGACCCGGCGCGCCGAGGGCGACGTGACCGGCTCCGCCTCCCAGACCACCCTCGCGCCCGAGCAGCCCGCGCAGCCGGAACCCCAGGACGCTGTCCCGACGCCACCCCAGGACGCTGTCCCGGCGCCGTTGCCGCCCGCGGTTCACACGGCGCCCGCGCCGCAGGACGGGGCCGGACTGCCGCCGCTGCCGCCGTCGTTCCAGCCCGCGGCGCCCACGCCCGCGCCGCAGTGGCCCGCGCCGGTGCCGCCCGGCGACCAGCCGGCGCCGGCCACGCCGATGCCGGCCGCCGCCTCCTGGCAGACGCCGCCGGCTCCCGTTCCGCCGCAGGGCGGGTACGGATTCCCCCAGCCCGGGCAGCCGCAGCAGCCGCCCGCACCGCAGGCACCGCAGGCACCGCAGGCACCGCAGGCACCGACGCCTCAGGGCGGGTACGGATTCCCGCAGCCCGGGCAGCCGCAGCAGCCGCCCGCGCCGCAGGCGACCGACGCGCCCGCACCCCAGGGCGGGTACGGATTCCCCCAGCCCGGTCAGGCCCAGCAACCGCCCGCACCCCAGGCACCCCAGGCACCCCAGGCACCCCAGGCACCCCAGGCACCGACGCCTCAGGGCGGGTACGGATTCCCGCAGCCCGGGCAGCCGCAGCCCCAGCACGGTCAGCCGGAGGCCGGTCAGGTGCCGGCCGCTCAGGGGCAGCCCGCCCCCGTCCCTCCGCAGGCGCAGGGTGGGTACGGGTTCCCGCAGCAGGGCGGATACGGATTCCCCCAGCCGGGGCAGCCGCAGCCCGAGGCGCAGGTTCCGCCGCAGGCGCCCGTCGATCCGCGGACCGGTGCCGCCTGGCCCACCCCGGTGACGCACGACCAGCGCGAACGGTCCGTGCCGGGTGCCCCGCTCGGATACACCGCCGCCGTCGAGCTCTCCTCCGACCGGCTGCTGCGCAACAACAAGCAGAAGGCCAAGTCCAGCCGGAACCCCGGCGCCTCCGCCCGCTTCAAGCTCGGCGGGAAGAAGGAGGAGGCCGAGCGACAGCGGAAGCTCGACCTCATCCGTACGCCGGTCCTGTCCTGCTACCGGATCGCGGTCATCTCCCTCAAGGGCGGTGTCGGCAAGACCACGACGACCACCGCCCTCGGCGCGACCCTGGCCACCGAGCGGCAGGACAAGATCCTCGCCATCGACGCCAACCCCGACGCCGGCACCCTCGGCCGCCGGGTGCGGCGCGAGACCGGGGCCACCATCCGTGACCTCGTGCAGGCGATCCCGTACCTCCACTCGTACATGGACATCCGCCGCTTCACCTCGCAGGCGCCCTCCGGCCTGGAGATCATCGCCAACGACGTGGACCCGGCCGTCTCGACGACGTTCAACGACGAGGACTACCGGCGGGCGATCGACGTCCTGGGCAAGCAGTACCCGGTCATCCTCACCGACTCCGGTACGGGTCTGCTCTACAGCGCGATGCGCGGTGTACTGGACCTCGCCGACCAGCTGATCATCATCTCCACCCCGTCCGTCGACGGCGCCTCCAGCGCCTCGACGACGCTCGACTGGCTCTCCGCCCACGGGTACGCGGACCTGGTGCAGCGCTCGATCACGGTCATCTCCGGGGTGCGCGAGACCGGCAAGATGATCAAGGTCGACGACATCGTGCAGCACTTCCAGACCCGTTGCCGCGGGGTGATCGTGGTGCCGTTCGACGAGCACCTGTCGGCCGGCGCAGAGGTCGACCTCGACATGATGCGGCCGAAGACGCGCGAGGCGTACTTCAACCTGTCGGCGATGGTCGCCGAGGACTTCGCGCGGGCGCAGCAGGTGCAGGGACTGTGGACGGGCGACGGCCAGGGCGGCGTGCCGCCGAACTCGGCTCCACCGATGCCCGGCCAGCAGCCGATGCCCGGTCAACCCATGCCGGGACAGCAGCCGATGCCGGGACAGCCGATGCCCGGCCAGCCCATGCCAGGCCAGCAGCCGATGCCCGGCCAGCCCGCGCCCGGTCAGCCGTACGCGCCCCAGCCGGGTCAGCCGTACGCGCCCCAGCCGTACCCCCAGGCACAGCCGTACCCGCAGCCGCAGCCGCAGCCGCAGGGCCAGCCGTACCCGCAGGCTCAGCCGCAGCCCTACCCGCAGCAGCCGTACGCGCCTCAGCCGGGACAGCCCGGACAGCCGCCCCAGTACGGTCAGCCCGGCTCCGCCCAGGGGTGGGAGCAGCAGCCTCCCGCGCAGCCCGTACCACCGCAGGCGCAAGCGGATCCGAACGCTCCCATGCCTCCCGCCGGATGGCCGCAGCAGCCCCAGCAGACGCCCCCGCAGGCTCCGCCAGCCCCTCAGCAGTAAGGCATCACAGGAGTAGACCAATGAGGCTCCGCACCGGCTCCCCGGTGCGGAGCCTCATTGCATTCCCGCAGCCCACAAGGGGTTTGAGTCATCGTTGACGACGCTGTCCACCGCTGATAGACCTTCGCTTCACCAGTTGGCGCCCAAGATCCACGACGCGAGGTACGTCCTATGGTCATGGTCACGAAGGTCCCGCCCCGCCCCGCCACCCCCCGAAGACTGCCCCGGCTGTTCCTCGCCGCAGGCGTCGCCGCCGCCACGCTCATGGCCGTCCCCCAGGCCACGGCCCAGGCCGCGCCGGCCGCCGAAGGCGACGCCAAGAGCGGCGGCACCACCCTCACCGTCGCCGTCTCGCAGAGCGTCGACTCGCTGAGCCCGTTCCTCGCCCAGAAGCTCGTCTCGACCAGCATCCACCGGTTGGCGTACGAGTACCTGACCAACTACGACGCCGACGACGCCCGGGCGATCCCGGGGCTGGCGACCGCGTGGACGTCCTCGCCGGACAAGCTCACCTGGACGTACACGATCCGTGAGGACTCGACGTGGTCCGACGGGAGGAAGGCCACCGCCGAGGACGCCGCCTGGACCTTCGACAAGATGATGACGGACCCGAACGCCGCCACCGCGAACGGCAGCTTCACGTCCAACTTCAGGAAGGTCACCGCGCCCGACCCGCGGACCCTCGTCATCGAGCTGAAGAAGCCGCAGGCCACCATGACGGCGCTGGACGTGCCGATCGTGCCCAAGCACGTCTGGGAGAAGGTCGGCGACTTCTCGAAGTTCAACAACGACCAGCAGTTCCCGATCGTCGGCAACGGACCGTTCGTCATCACGGACTTCAAGGTCGACCAGTACATCAAGATGAAGCCGAACAAGGGCTTCTGGCGAGGCGCACCCAAGTTCGACGAGCTGGTGTTCAAGTACTACAAGGACGGTGACGCCGCCGTCGCCGCGCTGCAGAAGGGCGAGGTGTCCTTCGTCTCGAACCTGACGCCCGCTCAGGCCGCGGCGTTGAAGTCCGCCGAGAACATCAAGGTCAACGACGCTCCCGGCCGGCGGTTCTTCGCCCTGGCCACCAACCCGGGCGCGCGCTCCAAGGACGGCAAGACCTTCGGCAACGGCCACCCGGCGCTCCTGGACCCGGCGGTCCGCAAGGCGCTCTTCCTCGCCGTCGACCGGACCACGATCGTCGACAAGGTCTTCCAGGGCCACGCCGTCGAGGGCGAGGGTTACATCCCGCCGCGCTTCGGCTCGTACTTCTGGAAGCCGAGCGCCGCGCAGAAGCTCGCCTACGACCCGGCCAGGGCCGCGCGGCTCCTGGACCAGGCCGGATACAGGAAGAACGGCGAGGGCAAGCGGGTCGGCAAGGACGGCAGGTCGCTCGACTTCCGGATCCTGTGTCACGCCACGGACCCGAACGACAAGGCGGTCGGGAAGTACCTCCAGGAGTGGTGGGGCGAGCTCGGCATCGGGCTGAGGGTCGAGTGCCTCGACAACGTCGGCGATCCGTGGACCAAGGGCGACTACGACCTCGCCTTCGACGGCTGGTCGGTCAACCCGGACCCCGACTACGTCCTGTCGATCCACACCTGCGGCACGCTGCCCGCGACCCCGAAGGACACCGGCGCCACCGACAACTTCATCTGCGACAAGCAGTTCGACACGCTCTACGCGCAGCAGTCGGCGGAGTACGACGCCGCCAAGCGGGCGGATCTCGTCAAGCAGATGCAGTCGAGACTGTACGACACCGGGTACATGAACATCATGGCCTACCCGAACGCCCTGGAGGCGTACCGCTCGGACCAGATCAAGTCCATCACGACCATGCCGGCGGCCGCCGGCAACCTCTGGGGTCAGGACGGCTACTGGAGCTGGTGGTCGGCCGTGCCGACCCCGGCGTCCACCGCCGCCGGGTCGGAGAGCAAGTCCTCCGACGGTGTGATCCTCGGTATCGGAGCGGCCGTGGTGGTCGTGGTCGGCATCGGCGTCCTCCTCGGCATGCGGCGGCGCTCCACCGCCGACGACCGCGAGTAGACGAGCGGCGACGTGACGACAGCAAGCACCCCCGTCGACGTGGTGCGGACCGAGAAGGCCCGCACCACGGACGGCGCGTCCCGCACCGGTACGACCCTCCAGTACCTCCGCTACGTGGCCGGGAAGCTGGGCGGCGCGGCCGTCTCGCTCTTCGCCGTCCTGGTCACCAGCTTCTTCCTGTTCCGGATCATCCCCGGTGACCCGGTCAAGGCGATGACCCACGGGATCCCCACCTCGGCGGAGCAGCTGGCGACACTACGGAGGCAGTTCGGGCTCGATCTCCCGCTGTGGCAGCAGTTCACCGACTACTGCGCCAAGGCGCTGAGTGGCGATCTCGGCACGTCGTACCAGTTCCACGCCCCGGTCGGCGATCTCATCGCGACGAAGCTGCCGGCGACGCTGCTGCTGACCGGTGTCGCCGTGGTGATCTACTCGGCGCTCGGCCTCTGGCTCGGCACCCGCTCCGCCTGGCGCCACGGCGGGCTCGGCGACAAGGTGAGCACGGGCGTCGCGCTGACCCTGTGGTCCGTGCCCTCGTTCTGGCTCGGTCTGCTTCTGATCATCGTCTTCTCGGTCGGCATGGGGCCGGTCCCCGGTCTCTTCCCTACCGGCGGCATGGAGTCGGGCGCGGGTGAGACCGGCTTCGCTTACGTCCTCGACGTCGCCCACCACATGGTGCTGCCGGTCGTCACCCTGGTGGCGGTCGGCTACGCGCAGACGCTGCTCGTCATGCGCTCCTCGCTGCTCGACGAGATGGGCAGCGACTATCTGACGACGGCGCGGGCGAAGGGGCTGCGCGACGACCTCGTACGGCGTCGGCACGCCGTACCGAACGCGTTGCTGCCGACGGTGACGATGGTCTTCATCAACCTCGGCCATGTGGCGGCCGGTTCGATCCTGGTGGAGACGGTGTTCTCCTGGCCCGGGCTCGGCGGGCTGTTCTACCAGGCGCTCAGCGTGCCTGATCTGCCACTGGTCCAGGGCCTGTTCGTGGTCTTCGCCGGCGCGATGATCGTGATGAACCTGATCGCCGACCTGCTCTATCCGCTGCTCGACCCCCGGGTGGGCCGATGACCTCCTCGTCACTCTCGTCTCTGGCCTGGGAACGCCGGCGCGGTACGGTGTCCCGCTTCTGGAAGCAGTACCGCACCCACCGCGCCGGTCTCTACGGTCTCGCCGGGCTCGCCCTGATCGCCCTGATCGCGCTCGCCGCCCCGCTGATCGTCGGCGCGGACGTGCAGTCCGTGACGAACGCGCCGGGTACGGCCATGGAGCCGCCGAGCGCCGAATTCCCGCTCGGAACAGACCAGTTCGGGCGTTCGCTGCTCGGGCTGTTGGTCTGGGGCGCGCGGATCTCGCTGCTCGTCGGGCTGCTCGCGGCGGCGCTCTCGGTCGCCATCGGCACGCTGGTCGGGATCATCGCCGGGCATTACGGCGGCTGGTTCTCGACGGTCGTCATGCGCATCACCGACTGGTTCCTCGTCATGCCGACCCTCGTCCTCGCGATCGTGCTCGCGACCGTGATGTCCCGCTCGATGTGGACGGTGATCCTCGCGATCGGCGTCACCACCTGGCCGACCACGGCCCGTCTCGTGCGGGCCCAGACGATCGCGGTGGAGTCCCGTCCGTACATCGAGCGGGCCACGGCGCTCGGCGGTGGACACGGGCACATCATGAGCCGGCACGTGCTGCCCAACGTGATGCCGCTGGTCCTCGCCCAGACCACGCTCGGCATCTCGACCGCCATCCTCACCGAGGCGACCCTCGCCTTCCTGGGCCTCGGCGATCCGACGGTGGTCTCCTGGGGCGGCATGCTCCAGGACGCCCGGGAGGCGGGCGCGGTCTCGTCGGGCCACTGGTGGTACCTCGCGCCGCCCGGGATCGCGATCGCACTGGTCGCGCTGGCCTTCACGCTGTGCGGGCGCGCGGTCGAGTCCGTGCTGAACCCGAAGCTGGGGGTGGGGCGATGAGCCTGCTCGACGTACGGAATCTGACGGTGACGTACGGGTCCGGGGCGTCGGCCGTCCCCGCCGTACGGGGTATCGATCTCACTCTGGAGGCCGGGCAGAAGCTCGGGGTCGCGGGCGAGTCCGGGTGCGGCAAGTCGACGATGGCGCTGGCGCTGCTGCGCCTGCTGCCCGCCTCGGCGCGGCTGACGGGGCAGATCCTGCTGGACGGCGAGGACGTCCTCGCCATGAAGTGGGGGCGGCTGCGGGCCGTGCGCTGGGCGGGCGCGTCGATCGTCTTCCAGGGCGCGATGCACTCGCTGAACGCGGTGCGGCGGATCGGCGACCAGATCGCCGAGCCGCTGCTCGTGCACGGGCGGCCCACTTCCGCGGAGGCACGGAAGCGGGTCGGGGAGCTCCTGGAGCACGTCGGCCTGCCGGCGGCGCGGGCGGCGGCCTATCCGCACGAGCTGTCCGGCGGGCAGCGGCAGCGCGTGATGATCGCGATGGCGCTGGCCTGCGATCCGCGCCTGATCGTGGCGGACGAGCCGACGACGGCGCTCGACGTGATGATCCAGGCGCAGATCCTGCGGCTGATCGAGCGTCTGGTGGCCGACGACGGCATCAGCCTGCTGATGATCAGTCACGATCTGGCGGTCCTCGCCGACACCTGCGACCGGCTCGCGGTGATGTACGCGGGGCGGGTGGTGGAGGAGGGCCCGGCGCGTCAGGTGTACGACGCGGCGGAGCACCCGTACGGGCGCGCCCTGTCCTCGGCCTTCCCGAGGATCGGCGACCCGGCGTCACGCCGGGCACCGCGGGGCCTTCCGGGCGATCCGCCGGACCCCGCCGATCTGCCGGCCGGATGCGCCTTCCATCCGCGCTGTCCGGCGGCCGTGGAGGTCTGCGGGGAGCAGGACCAGGAGCTGAGGGAGGCGGGCACAGGACGCCGCGCCGCCTGCGTACACGTAGGGAGTGGCTCATGAACCCGCTGACACCGGACACCGCACCGACGAGCGCGGGCGCCGACGCGGGCGCGGGCGCAGGCTCGGGCTCGGGCGCGTCGGTAGCCTCGGCGCCCCCGGACGGCGCGGCGAGGACCGCCGGTCCGCTGCTGTCCGCGAGCGGGCTGCGCGTCACCTTCCCCGGGAGGCGGGGCGCTCCCCCCGCGCGGGCCGTGGACGGGGTGGATCTCGACATCGGCACCGGGGAGATCGTGGCCCTGGTCGGCGAGTCGGGGTGCGGCAAGACCACGCTCGCGCGGTCGCTGCTCGGACTCGTGCCGCCGACGGCCGGCTCCGTGGCCTTCGCCGGAGTGCCGCTCGCGTACACCTCCCGCGCCCTGAAGGCGTACCGCAGGCGCGCCCAGCTGGTCCTGCAGGACCCCAGCGGCTCGCTCAACCCCCGGCACACCGTGTACGACGCGGTGGCCGAGGGACTGCGGATCCACGGGTACGACGGGGACGAGCGGGCGGCCGTCGCCGAGGCCCTGTCCCGAGCCGGTCTGCGCCCGCCGGAGCGGTTCTTCCTGCGCTATCCGCACGAGCTGTCCGGGGGCCAGCGCCAGCGTGTCGTCATCGCGGGCGCGCTGGTCCTCCAGCCGGAGCTGATCGTCGCGGACGAGCCGGTGGCCTCGCTGGACGCGTCGGTACGGGGCGAGATCCTGGCGCTGCTGCTGCGGCTCCGCGACGAACTGGGACTCTCGGCGCTCGTCGTGACGCACGACCTCGGCCTCGCGTGGAACATCGCGGACCGCGTGGCGGTGATGTACCTGGGGCGGATCGTGGAGACGGGCACGGTGGAGTCCGTCCTGACAGCCCCTCAGCACCCTTACACCAGGGCGCTGCTGTCGGTGCTGCCGGAGTCCGAGGGAGCGTCTGTGGTGCTGGCGGGCGAGCCGCCGGACCCGGCCCGGATCCCGTCCGGGTGCCGCTTCCACGCCCGCTGCCAGGTCCTCGCCTCGGGCGAGGCCTCGGCGGTCGCGGACCGCTGCCGTGGCGAGGACCTGCCGGTGCTCGGCGGCGGCGGTACGCGGGAGGTGGCCTGCCACTGGGTGACCGACGGCGCGAAGACGGTCTGACGCGCCGACCCCGGCCGGGGGACGGCGGGTCAGTTCTTCCTGTCGTACACCGCGGTGAGCTCGCGGGCCTGCTTCACGTCCCCGGCCATCGCTTCGAGCAGATCGTCCAGGGTCTCGAACTTGAGCATGCCGCGGACGTACGCCAGGAAGTCGACGGCCACGTGCAGGCCGTACAGGTCCAGGCCCTCGCGGTCGATGGCGTACGCCTCGACCGTCCGCTCCGTCCCGTCGAACTGCGGGTTCGTGCCGACCGAGATCGCGGCCGGCATGCGCTCCCCGGCGGCGGTCAGCCAGCCGGCGTACACGCCGTCCGCGGGGATCGCGGTGTGCGGCAGGGTCTCGACGTTGGCCGTGGGGAAGCCGAGCTCGCGGCCGCGCTGGGCGCCGCGGACCACGATGCCCTCGACGCGGTGCGGGCGTCCGAGGATCTCGGCGGCGCCCTCCACATCGCCCTCGGCGACGAGCCGGCGGGTGAGCGTGGAGGAGAACGGCTCCCCGCCGCCCGCCGTGCCGCTCACGAAGAGGTCGATGACCTCGACCTCGTAGTCGTAGGTGGCGCCGAGTTCGGCGAGGTAGGCGACGTTGCCCGCGGCGCGGTGGCCGAAGCGGAAGTTCGGGCCCTCGATGACGGCCTTGGCGTGCAGCTTGTCGACGAGGACCTTCACGATGAAGTCGGCCGGGGAGAGCTGCGAGAAATCGGCCGTGAACGGCAGGACGAGGACCGCGTCCACGCCCAGCCCCGCCATCAGCTCGGCGCGGCGGGGGTGCGGGGCGAGCAGCGGGGGGTGGCTGCCGGGCCGCACGACCTCGGAGGGGTGCGGCTCGAAGGTGACCACGACCGAGGGCACGCCCAGCTCGCGGGCGCGCTCCACGGCCCTGCCGATGATCAGCTGGTGCCCGCGGTGCACCCCGTCGTAGGAGCCGATGGTGACGACGCTGCGCCCCCAGTCCTGGGGGATGTCCTCCAAGCCACGCCAGCGCTGCACTGTGACCGCTCCTCGTCCGCCTGTTCGCCGATTACGCCGGTCTAAGACTGCCATGCCCACGGCCTTCTCCTCGCATCGGCATGGACCTGCCGATGCTCTGGACCGTACGGCGGGCGACCGGGCCGATCAGCACGGACCAGTCGTCGGGAGCGTCGGCGATCCAGCGGGCCAGCTGTACGGCGAACGCGGGCACTTCGCGGGCGAGCTCGACGAGTCGCCGGTCGCAGCAGGTGGCCCCCTCGGCGGTACGGACGAGGAGGAGGGCGGCGCGGTGGACGAGGTCCCGGGTGCGGACCTCCGGGCGCCTCTCGCAGCCGAGGGCGGCGGCGCGCAGCAGGGCGTCGAGCACGGTGAGGTCCCGCGCCGCGTACCGCTCGTGGTCGAGGAGTACGTCGAGGAGTTCGGTGCGCAGGAGGCGGGAGGCCCCCGTGCCCGGCGCGGCGAGCACGGGGGCGAGGGCGCTGCGGACCTGGACGGGCCGGCCCCGGAGCAGGCCGGTGACCAGGGGGAACAGGACGGCTCGGGCCGCGGGACCGTGTTCGAGGCGGCGGTCGACGAAGGCGGCGGCATGACGGGCGCCGTCGGGGTGGCGGTCGATGTACGCGCCGACGACGGCGGCCGCGCGCCGGGCGAGGGCGGGCGTGGTGACCTCGGCGAGCGCGCGCAGGGTCTCTCCGGCGGCCTCGCCGGGTCCGTGCAGCCGGGCCTGGAGGGCCGCGAGGACGGGTTCGGGGTGGGTGGCGAGCGCGGCGGCGAGGGCGTCGGCGGGGACGCGGGGGTGGGTCAGGGCGCGGGGCAGATGGCGGGAGCGGGTGTGCGGGTCGCGGACGAGGAGGCCGAGGGCGGGGCCGTGCAGGGCGGCGTCGCCGGGGCGGGCGAGCAGGGCGAGGGCGGCGTACCGGAGGAGCTCGCGGTCCGGGCCGGTCGTGGCGTGCGGGGCGACCAGGCTGCCGTACGTGGCGGCCGCGGCGCGGCGCGCGGGCCGGCCGTCGTCGTGGGCCCAGCGGTCGACGGCCCGGCAGACGGCCGACGGCTCGTCCTCGGTGAGCGCGGTGAGCAGCCCTTCGGCGAGCGGATGGGCGGTGGCGACGAGCGCCTCGCACAAGTCGTCGACGGCCAGGTGCCGATGGGTGTGGAGCAGGGCCTGCGCGGCGGTGCCGACGGTGGCGTACGGGGCGGCGGCGAGGGCTCGTCCGTCGCCGAACCAGCGGCAGAGCAGCGGCTGTACGCCACGGGGCTCGGCGACGAGGCGTTCTGCGACGACGTCGAGGAACCGGGGCGCCGTGGTCGCGCCGACGGGCGGGTCGGCCGGCACGACTCTCCGGAGCAGGTCGATCCGCTCCCCCTCCCCGACCCGCAGCGCCTCCCAGAACGCGGGCCCGAAGACGGGGGCGGCCGGCCCGGAGAGGTGGGAGCGCGGTGCGGGCGAGGTGTCGGCGTGCGGGGCGTCGGCCTGGGGCCGGGCCTCGGGCGCGGGACGCGGCTGGGGGATCCCCTCCCCGGGGAGCGGGGCCGGCCGGGGGGCGCCCAGCCGGTCGGCGAGGTGGCGGAGGACCGGGAGGTAGGGCCGGGGGTCGGGGAGGCGGAGCAGGGTCTGGGCGAGGAGCCGGGAGGCCCACCAGCCGGTGTCGGTGGCCGCGCGGCCGTCGGCGCGGAGCCGGTCCAGGGTGTCGGCGAGACCGGTCAGACGGAGTCCGAGCGCGTCGGGGCCGTGTTCGCGGTCCATCAGGAGCAGGGCCTGCACGACGGGCCCGATCCGGTGACGCGGTACGGGCAGGGGGTGCTGTGGCGGGGCCGCGTGCGGGGAGCCCGGGCGGGCGGGGGCGGGCGGGGTGACCTCGGCGAGCACGCGCAGGGCGCCGTCGACGTCCAGGTGGGCGCCCTGGATCCAGTCGGCGAGCTCCTCGTGGCCGAAGCGGTAGCCGGAACCGGCCGGGGCGAGGAGGCCCTCGGTCAGGACGGCGGAGGCCCAGCCGGTCCGCCAGGGGAACAGCTCCTCGAAGGAGCCGCGGTCCAGCTCGCCCTCCCCGGGCCCCAGGCATCTGCGGGCCGCCTCGTGGATCTGCCCGGCGACGCGCGTGGCCAGCCTGCGGACGGCGGTGCCGCGCGGGACGGGGCGGGTTCCGGCGGCGATCCGTACGGCCACCCGCAGACACATCAGGTCGAGGTGGGCGGCGAAGACCTCCTCCCGGCCCGGCGTCCCTGGCGCTCCCCCGGGCATGGCGTGCCGTACCTCGGCGAGCAGCCGCAGCGTGAGGGGATGCCGGGCGTCGTCGGCGGCGGGAGGGGCGAGGTCGAGTCCGTACCGCGCGCGGGCGAGCCGCGCCTCGTCCTCGGTGAGGTCCCCGAGCGGTACCGCGCCGGGCACCGCCTCGGCGGCGGCGCGGTGGAGCGCGTCGGGGGTGTAGTGCCGGGACGCCACGTCCCAGTGCTCCGGTCGGCAGCCCAGCATCAGCCGGGTGCCGTGGGCGCGGAGCCAGGTCTCGGTGCCCGTGGTCCAGACGGGGAGGCGGTGCGCGAGGGCCGGGGCGTAGACGGTCAGGCGCACGTCGTCGCCCGAGGAATAGTTGTGGCCGCTGACCACGCCGACGGCCCGCCCGGCGGCGCCCAGGTCGGCCAGGGCGCGGCGGAAGGCTTCGTCGTCGCGGGCCTCGACGATGGCGGGGCGGCCTTCGGCCAGGGCGCGGGCGGCGCCGGCGCCGTCGGTCAGCTGGGTG